>DASQTT010000024.1:0-18146 GCA_035641735.1 Actinomycetota bacterium
ACCGTCCTGATCGCGTTGGCGAGCCTGACCGACGCGCCGCCCGCGCCCTGGTCCTCCGACCGCACGGACGGGATGCGGATCCGCCCGCCGGTGTTCCGCCGGCTGACGGGCCCTCAGCGCGGAGACGGCGCGCGGTAGCGCCGGTACGCCGGTAGGAGCCACGCGAGCACGCCGGCTCCGACGATGCAGGCGACCCCGCCCGAGACGATCGAGGTCCGGACGCTCGTGAGCGCGGCGAGGAACCCGGCCTCCGCGTTCCCGAGCGACGGGCCGACCCCGACGACCGACAGGCTGATCCCCTCCAGGCGCCCGCGCATCTCGTCGGGGGTCACGGTCTTCAAGATCGCATCGCGGTAGAGGCCGCTCACCATGTCGGCGGCGCTCGCGGAGACGAGGAACAGCATCGCGAAGCCGAGGGTCGGCGAGAGCCCGAACCCGACGATCCCGGCTCCCCAGCACGCGCAGGCCACGATCGTGACGAGCCCCTGCCGGCGGACGTGCTTCGCCCGCCCGCTGAGGAGCGCGACCAGCAGGGCCCCGAGCGCCTCCGCCGAGTACAGGAAGCCGATGAGGCCGGGCGATGCGTGGATCACGTCAAGGAGGAACGCGGGATACAGCACCGTTGGGAGCCCGAAGATCATCGCGTTGAGGTCGATCCAGAACGTGCCCTGGAGGACCTGCTTGCCGCGCAGGAACCGGAGCCCTTCTGCGATCGCGGTCCAGCCGATCGACGGCCGATCGGCCGCCGGCGGCGACGGTCGCATCCGGGCGAAGGTCGCGATCGCGACCACGAAGCTGGCGGCGTCGAGCAAGTACGCCCACTCCACCCCGAACCAGAGGATCAGCCCGCCGGTCAGGATCGGAGCGGTCAGCGCGGCCGACTGGTAGTAGACGACCTCCAGCGCCAGGGCCGACGTGTACAGGTCCGGCGTGAGGAGCCGCGCGGGCCAGGCGCGGAGCGCCGGGGAGTACAGCGAATACGCGGCGGCGGACAGGAACGAGAACGCGAACAGCACCCAGAGCTGCGGGTCCGGGAGGAAGGCGTTGACGGCCAACGCGACCGAGAGCGTCGCCGTGAGCGCGTGGGCGATCATCTGCATCCGGCGACGCTCGACACCGTCGGCGATCGCGCCGCCCACGACGGGGAGCACGACGAGCGGGATCGCCTCCAGCAACGCGAGGAGCCCGACCATCGCCGTGGACCGCGTGATGACGTAGACCTGGAACGGCACGGCGACGTACGTGATCTGCGTGCCGAACTCCGAGACCGCCTGGCCGACGAACATCCGCCGGAAGTCGGCGGAGACGCGCAGCGGCGTGAGATCGATCCCATGCCCGCGGAGCCGGCCCACCCAGCCCGGATGACGGGCCCCCGGGGGCACCGGCGGCGGAAGCTCGTCCTCCAGGTGGTCGGGGCCGGTGTCGCGGTCCGTCACGCGGCCGGACGCTAGCGGATGAGGCGGGACAGGCGGCGATCGGCGAGGATCTTGCCGCCCGTCTGGCAGTCGGGACAGTACGTGACGTCGTGCGACTCGTAGGACACGCGACGGAGGTCGGCGCCGCAGCGGGGACAGGCCTGGCCCCACCGGCCGTGGACCGTGAAGTGGTCGCCGATCTTCGCCGGGAGACCGCCGCTGCGGCGCCGCTCGACGGCGAGCGCGTCGGTCAGGATCGAGTGGAGCCCCTGGATCAGCCGTTCGCGTTCGCCTTCGTCGAGCTTTCCCAGCGCCGCGTACGGCGAGAGGCGAGCGTGGTGGAGGACGTCGTCGGAATACCCACGGCCGACGCCGGCGACGGTCCGCTGGTCGCGGAGGATCGTGTGGACGCGGCGCGCGTCGTCGGTCGTGCGGAAGAACGCCGCAGCCTCGTCGGACAGCGCCTCGGGTCCCAGCCGAGCCAGGGGGCCGTCCTCGCCGTCGCCGACCACCCAGACACCTGCCTTGCGCTCCTTGCCGAACTCCTTCACGAGCAAGGCGGGACGATCCGTGAATCGGAGCCGGGCGACGGACCCGCGTGGCTTCGTGGACTTCGGCGGCGCCTCGACGTCGAGCCGGCCGCCCTGCGAGAGATGCACGAGCATCCGCGTGCCCCCCTCGAACCCGAGGACGAGGTACTTCCCCCGCCGGCCGACGGCCCGCAGGGACCGGCCGACGAGATCGGCCGGTCGTGGCGTCACGGTCTTCAGCGACGAGAACTGAAGCAGGTCGAAGCGCTCGAAGGCCGCTCCCCCGACGGCCTCGTCCAGGCGCTCGGCCAGGGCCTCGATCTCGGGCATCTCCGGCATGCGCCCATCATCCGTTCCCAGGCCCAGCCGTGGCGCTTCGGCTGGGCACGGCGGCCCGGATGATCTCGATCGCCTCGTCGATCCGGGCTCGGTGCGTCCGGTGGCTCACGATGCAGGCGCGGATCACGTGCCGGCCCTCGATCGTGGTGCTGGACAGGTAGACACGCTTCGAGTCGTTGATCCGGCGGAGGAAGGCCCGGTCCTCCTCGTCCGTCGCGCCGGCCACGCGGAAGGCCACGACCGAGAGCTGCGGGGCCCACGGCACCTCGATGCCCGGCGTCTCCGAGAGCGCCGTGTACAGGTGCTCCGTGAGATCCAGCTTCTCGTCGAGCGCCTCTCGGAAGGCTCGCACTCCGTGCAGCACCAGCGGCATCCACACCCGCAGACCCCGGTGATCGCGGGAGAGCTCCGCCGAGTACTCGTTCCAGTTCGGCAGCTCGGCCTCGGGCAGCCGGTCCTGGAGGTACTCGGCACCCACGAAGTGGGCGTCCCGGAGCGGCGCACCGTTGCGTACGACGAGCGATCCGGTCCCGTACGGGAGGAACAGTCCCTTGTGCGGATCGAGCGTGATCGAGTCGGCCCGCTCGATCCCGGCGAACCGTTCGCGGCCTCGCTCGGTCAGCTGGAAGAAGCCGCCGTACGCGGCGTCGACGTGCATCCAGAGCTCCTCCGCCTCTGCGATGTCGGCAACGGCGCCGAGCGGATCGATCGCGCCGGTGTTCGTCGTGCCGGCCGCGGGTACGACGAGGAACGGCCGGAGGCCCGCCTCGCGGTCCTCGGCGACCATCGCCTTCAACGCCTCGGGGTCCATCCGCAGCTCGCCGTCGACCGGCACGAGCCGCATCGCCCGGCGCGGCAGCCCGGCGATCGCCGCCGCCTTCGGGATGGAGGCATGCGCCTGCTCGCTCAGGTAGTACGTGCCGTCGGCGAAATCCTCGCCCAGCTTGGCGTGGCGGGCTGTCACGATCGCCGACAGGTTCGCGATCGAGCCGCCGGTCGTGAGGATGCCGCGGGCCTCTTCCGGGTAGCCGAACAGATCGCAGAGCCAGCGGATCACGTTCTGCTCGATCTGGGCGAGCCCGGGTGCGACCTCCCACAGGTTCGGGAAGCGATTCACCGACATCGCGAGGAACTGACCCAACGCGGACGCGAACAGCCCGCCGCCGGGGATGTAGGGGAGGTAGCCCGGACCCGCGGTCTCGAGCGAGCGGGCGGCGGCTTCTCGGAACTGGCCGAGGACGTCCTCGAACGAACCGCCTTCCTCCGGCGGGGTCGCCTTCAGGCGGAGGGCCGCCTCCAGGGCGCCGTCCACGTTCTGGGCGGGGGCGTCCTCGAGACCGTGGATGAAGCCGATCACGTAGTCGAGCGCGGCCTCGCCCATCGCCCGCATCTCCTCGGGTGAGGGGTCGAACGGGTATCCGGTCACGCCCGGCTCCGGAGCGTCGCGTCGATCGTCTCGAGGAGACGGCGCGAGGAGTGGGTCACCTCGTCCACCGCCAGGTCGAAGGCGTCGGCGTGTCGCGCGGAGGGCGTCCCGAACCCGCTCACCTTCCGCACGAACTGCCGTGCCGCCTCGCGGATCTCCTCGTCCGACGCGAAGCCCTGGCCGTTCGGCTCCCGCAGTCGTTTGATGCTCCGGCACATGTCGGCGAGCCTACCGCGGGCGCCGATGAACGTGGTCCTCAGCGTGATCGCTCGGCCGCCAGCGCACTGAGCGCCTCCATCACGCAGTTCTGGGCCAACATCGAGGTGATCTCCGCATGGTCGTAGGGCGGCGAGACCTCGACCACGTCCATCCCGGCGAGGTCGACGGCCGACACGATCCGGCGGATCGCGCGCAGCAGCTCGCGTCCGAGCATCCCGCCGGACTCCGGCGTCCCGGTGCCCGGGGCCATGCCGGGATCGACGACGTCGACGTCGATCGAGAGGTAGATCCGTTCGGGACCCTCCAGCGCCTCGGCGATCGCGTCGTCGATCACGGCGTCGACGCCTCGTTCCTCGAGCTCCACCTGGGTGTGCCAGCGGAAGCCCTGCTCCCGCATCCATCCGAAAGTGGCCGCGTCCGGCCAGTAGCCACGGAGGCCCACCTGGACGAAGTTCGAGCCCGCGATCCATCCCTCCTCGATCAGCCGGCGCATCGGCTGTCCGTGCCCGATCAGCGACCCCCACTGGTCGAGCGCCGTGTCGGCGTGGGCGTCGAAGTGGATCACCCCGACCGCCGTGGGGTCCGCGACGCGCGCCACCGCGGCGGCGGCCGGGTACGTGATGGAGTGGTCACCTCCGAGCACCACGGGGATCGCGCCCGCGCGGGCGACACGCCGGACCTTCTCGTGGATCACGCGGAGGGAGCGCTCAGGCCGGCCGGGAACCACCGGCGCGTCGCCCGCGTCGACGATCGTGAGGATCTCGAAGGGCGCCACGTTGGTCTGGATCGACCAGGCGTATGGCCCCGTGGTGACGTGCGCCGCGCGGATCGCCTTCGGGCCGAACCGCGCCCCCGGCCGCGACGACGTGCCCTCGTCGTAGGGCGCGCCGACGATCGCGACGTCCGCCGACGCTGCCCGGATCGCGTCCTCGTCGGCCGCCCACGGCATCTTGTAGAACGACCCGCGCCAGTCGGCGTAGTGCGGGAGGTCGGTCGAAGAGAACTCCTCGAACTCGTCGTCCTCCGCCGCGTACAGCGTGCTCTCGGGGATCCGGAACGGCCGGTCGGCGTCGGGCACCGTTCTTGAACCCTCGACTCAGGAGCGCCGCCGCGCGTCCCGGCGAACGACTCGGGCGGCGTTGGCGCCCGGCGCGCCGGTGATGCCTCCGCCCGGGTGCGCGCCCGAGCCGGCGAGGTAGAGACCGTCGAGGACGAAGCGGTACCTGGCCTCGCCGTTCAGGGGACGCCAGGCGAAGTACTGATCGAGGCCGGGCTCGGCGTGCTGGACGTGTCCGCCGGTGAGCGCATGATCGCGCTCCAGGTCCTCCGGCGTCACGACGTGAGTGGCCTCCACCAGCTCCCCGAGCCCCGGCGCGAAGCGTTCGAGCGTCTTCACCACGAGCGTTCCGAGCCGCTCCCGTTCCTCGGCCCAGGCCCCCTCGCGGAGCGTTCGCGGTGCCGACTGGACGATCGCGCTCATCACGTGCTTGCCCTCCGGCGCGATCGAGGGATCGACCAGCGTCGGGATCGTCGCCTCGATCCACGGCTCCTCCGCGACGGCTCCGTACTTCGTGGCGTCCGACGCGCGCTCCACGTAGTCGGTCGAGGGCGCGATCACGATCCGGCCTCGCAGGCGCTCGGGCTCTGCGTCGAACGCCGGGGGCCCCGACAGCGCGAGGTTCACCTTCGCGGTGGCTCCCGGCTGGCGGACGTTCCCGGCGCGCCACACCAGCGTCGGCCCGAGCTCCACCGGATCGCAGAGGTCGAGCGTGCGCCTGGGGTCGGCCGTCGACACCACCGTTCGGACGTCGATCCGGGAGCCGTCCGCGAGCGATACGCCCTCGACCCGTCCGTCCGTCGACCGGATCGCGGTCACCTCGGCCTCGGTGCGGATCTCTGCCCCCGCGGCGCGCGCCGACGCCGCGAGCGCGCTCGCGAGGGCGTCCGTCCCGCCGCGGGGGAACACCGCGGTTCCCGCGGCGCCGCCGTCGTTGCCCGCGGAATCGTTCAGGAACACGGCGGCCGTGCCCGCCGCCCACGGACCCATCGCCGTGAACAGGACGCCACGGGTGGTGAGCGGGCCGCGTACGGCTTCGTCCTCGAAGACCTCCTGAACCAGGTCCGCCACGGCCATCGGCATCCACCGGATCGCTTCGCGTCCGATCGCGGTCCCCAGGCGGCGGAACGCGAGGCCGAGCCTGGCGCCCGTGATCACGTCGCCGGGCGTGGGGCCGCGCAGGTCCGGCGGCCGGGAGGCGTTGACGGCTCCGAGGAAGGCCCCGACGGCGCGCACCTTCTCGTCGAAGGACACCCAGGCGCCGGCGTCGCGCGCGCTCCGCTCTCGAAGCTCGTCCGCCGTCCGCACCGGATCGCTCCAGAACGTCACGGAGGACCCGTCCGGCTGCGGCGCGAACATCCGCGCCTCCGGCGTGAGGAGCTCCAGCCCGTGGCGCTCGAGCGCCAGGTCCTCGATCACCGAGCGGCGCAGCCGACCCACCGTGTGCGCGATCCCCGGGGCGCGGAACCCCGGCGCGATCTCGTCGCCGCGCAGGATCCCGCCGACCTCCGTGGAACGCTCGAGGACCGTGACCCGGTGCCCGGCCTTCGCCAGGTAGGCGGCCGCGACGAGCCCGTTGTGGCCGGCGCCGACGACCACGATCGTCCGGCCCGGCATCAGGCCGCCCTCCACCCGGAGCGATGCGCCTTCAGCACCTCGAGCGCGGCGATCCGCCCGGGCGCCCCCATGATCCCGCCGCCCGGATGGGTGGCCGACCCGCACATCCACAGGTCCCGGACCGGCGTGCGGTAACGGGCCCACCCCGGGACGGGCCGGTTGAAGAAGAGCTGCTCGAGCGAGAGCTCGCCCTGGAAGATGTTGCCCTCGGTCAGCCCCGTCACGTCCTCGATGTCCTTCGGCGTGATGAACTGCGCGCCGACGATGTGCTTGCGGATCGTCGGGAACCGCTCCTCGATCGTGTCGAGCACCGTCTCGCCGAAGGCCTGGCGTCGCGCGTCGTCCCACACCGCGTCCCCGGCCAGCCGATACGGCGCGTACTGGACGAAACAGCTCATGACGTGGCCGCCCGGCGGCGCCATCGTGGGATCGACGAGCGTGGGGATGATCATGTCGATGTACGGCCGGCGGGACGGCTCGCCGTACTTCGCGTCGTCGTACGCCCGCTCGAGGTAGTCGATCGAGGGAGAGAACGAGATCGCACCGCGGAGCCACTCCCCGCGTCCCGGCTTGCAGGCGAGCTCCGGCAGGCCGTCGAGGGCGAGGTTCACCTTCCCGCTCGAGCCCCGGTACTTGTATCGCAGGACCTCCTCGCGGAAGCCCGGGTCGAGGACGTCGTCCTCGAGGAGCTTCACGAACGTCCATCGGGAGTCGAGGGACGACAGGACCACGCCGGCCTCGATCTCCTCCCCCGACTCGAGCGTGACGCCGGCCGCGCGATCACCACGGACGTCGATCCGCGCCACCGGCGCCTCCAGCCGGATCTCGGCACCGAGGGAGGCCGCGGCGTTCCCGATCGCTTCGGAGATGCTCCCGGTCCCGCCGCGAGGCACGCCCCACGCGCGGAACGCGCCGTCGATCTCGCCCATGTAATGGTGGAGCAGCACGTAGGCCGTCCCCGGCGACCGCGGCCCCTGGAAGGTCCCGATGATCCCGGACGCGCTCATCGTGGCCTTCAGCGGGTCGGTCTCGAACCACTGGTCGAGGAAGTCCGCCGCCGACATCGTCATCAGTTGGATGAACGTGGTCTGGAGGCGGGTCGGAAGGTCCCGGAACGACTTCGCGAGCGGGGTCAGCGGCAGCCAGTCGCGGATCGAGACCCGGCCGGGGTCGGGAGGGACGATCGAGAGGATCGGTTTGATGAATCGAGCCATCTCGGCCATCAGCGGCCCGTACTCCTCGTAGGCCTCGGCGTCCCTGAGCGACCAGCGCCGAAGCTCACGGACGGTCCGCCCGTGGTCGTTCACGCGCCAGAGGAAGTCGCCGTCGAGCGGGGTGATCGTGCCGTCGAGCGGGAGGATCTCGAGGCCGTGCTTCGGCAGCTCGAGCTCGCGGATGATCTCGGGGCGCAGCAGCGACACGACGTAGGAGAAGACGCTGAAGCGGTAGCCGGGAACGATCTCCTCCGAGACCGCCGCGCCGCCCACGACGTGCCGGCGCTCCAGGACCACGACGCGCTTGCCGGCCTTCGCCAGGTACGCGGCGGCCACGAGGCCGTTGTGGCCTCCGCCGATCACGACCGCGTCGTAGCGCTGCGGCACGGCTCCTCCAGGGTCGGGTTCGGTCGTCGGGGACGGTGGGGCGCCCGATGCTAGCCCGGGCAGGTCAGGCCCTCCAAACGGCCCTTGACCTCAAGTCAGGCCGCGGCCGCCCCGCAGCCGCTCCGGCGATACCCTTCTCGCCGATGAGCGTCGGCACCGCCTTCTTCGACCGGCAACGAGCCCTGAACTCGAAGCTGTCGTGGGGCGACTGGTCCGGCTATCACGCGGCCGCGGTCTTCGCGGACTTCGTCGACATCGAGTACAACGCGATCCGCGAGGCCGCGGCCGTGATCGACGTGAGCCCCCTCTTCAAGTACGAGGTCGCCGGCCGGGACGCGGCCATGCTCCTCGACCGAGTGGTCACCCGCGACGTCTCCGCCCTGGCCGCGGACCAGGTGCTCTACACGCCCTGGTGCGACGAGGACGGCAAGGTGATCGACGACGGCACCGTGACCCGCCTGGCGCGGGATCGCTTCCGGGTGACGGCGGCCGACCCCTCGTATCGGTGGTTCGCGATGAACGGGTCCGGTCTCGACGTCGAGATCCGCGACGTCTCCGAGGCGACGGCCGGACTGGCGCTGCAGGGGCGGCTCTCCCGCGAGGTCCTCCAGGCGGCCACCGGCGAGGACTGGTCGGAGCTCCGCTATTTCCGGCGCCGGCCGTCCTCGACGGCCGGAGTGGAGATCGACGTGACGCGAACCGGCTATACGGGCGATCGCGGCTACGAGCTGTGGATCCCCCGCGACGGGGCGCTGGCGGTCTGGGACCGGCTGTTCGAGGTCGGAGAGGCGTACGGCATCCGGCCCGCGGGGATCCAGGCGCTCGACATCGCCCGGGTCGAAGCCGGCCTGATCCTGATCGAGGCGGAGTACACGAGCGCTCGGCACGCCTTCACGCCGGAGCTGAAGTACTCGCCCTTCGAGATCGGGCTCGGCCGGCTCGTAGCCTTCGACAAGGCCGTGCCGTTCACGGGCCGGCGGGCGCTGCGCGCCGAACGGGCCGCGGGCGGACCGGAACGACGGCTCGTCGGCCTCGAGCTCGACTGGCACGGGATCGAGTCGATGTACGCGCGACACGGGCTGGCGCCGATGATCTCTCCGCTCGTGCGCCGCGATCCCGTTCCGGTTTCGCGTCAGGGCGTGCAGGTCGGCCGGGCCACGTCGGTCGGCTGGGGACCGACGATCAAGAAGATGATCGGGTTCGGATCGGTTCGACGGGACCTCTCCGCCGTCGGCACGAACCTGTCCGTCGAGTGGACCGTGGAGGGCGAGCGCGGTGCCGTGACAGCGACGGTGGTCCGGCTGCCCTTCCTGGACCTCGAGCGGAAACGGACCTAGCGGATCGAGGCGCGCAGGCCGACGGGGCCTGGCTGACCTGCGCGCCGGTTGCGAGACACTGAGTCGTGATGGACCGACGCACCCCGATCGTGGTGGCACTCGGCGTGGTCGGCGCGCTCGTCGCGTTCGCGGTGGGCTTCGCGGGGAGCGTCCTCCTGGGCGCGGTGGCCGGGCTGGTCTGCCTGGCGATCGCCCTCGCGGCGACCTGGACGGTGCGGCGAACCTCGACGCCGACGGACCCGTCGCGGCGGCGGCTGCTCGCGGCCGCCGGACTCGTGGGCGCCGCCGCCGCGACGGGCGGGGCGGTGCTCGGACGGGCGATCCGAACGATCACGCGACCCGACCCGCGCCCGGTCCAGGAGGCGATGGCGCGCGATCTGGGCGCGGAGTACATGGAGCTCGTCGCCCGCGCCTACCACCCGAACCGGAGCGGCGACCTCCAGCTCCTCGTGGCGCCGTTCAACAGCGCGAACTACCCGCAGGAGTCGCGCTCGCTCGTGCCGCAGGATCCACGGACGAGCCACGCGAGCGTGTGGATGTACCTCGAGCGGGTCCCGCTGGTCGTCTGGCACCCGGGGATCTCGCCGGTCGACTCCGACGAGCGGGTCACGCTCGCCGACGTCGCACCGACGATCGCCGAGCTGATCCACTTCGACGGCTTCCTCGATCTCGGTCGGGAGGGTCGGACGCTGCGCGAGGTCACCCGCCCCCCGGTCCGCCCGGAGCTGGTCGTCACGTTCGTGATCGACGGCGGCGGGTGGAACGTCCTGCAACGATTCCCCGACGCATGGCCGAACCTGCGACGGCTGATGCGGAAGGGAGCGAACTACCGGAACGCGATCCACGGCTCGTTCCCGGCGGTGACGGCGTCGGCCCACGCCACGATCGGGACCGGCGCGTTCCCGCGGACGCACGGGATCACCGGCCACAACATCCGCGACCGCGCCAAGGTCCGGAAGTCCTACGGCGCGCCCGGCCACGCGGACCCGACCGACATCCTCGTCCCGACACTGGCGGATCTGTGGAGCGAGGAGACCTCGAACGCCGCGTGGATCGGCGAGCTGGGGTACCAGATCTGGCACCTGGGGATGATCGGGCGGGGCGGACCGTCGCGGGGAGACGAAGAACGACCCGTCGCGGTGTACTGGGACGAGACGGGCGATCCGCAAGATTGGCGGGCCCTCAACGAGGAGCTCTTCCGGCTCCCCACGTCGATGCCGGCCTACGGGTCATTCGAGGGGTACCGGGCGGCGTTCGTCCCGAACCCCGACCGGAACCCCGCGTTCGACCCGATGAAGCCGAAGAACATGCACTGCTGCAGCACCCCCGTGATCCGGTACCAGGGCGACATGACCGAGGCGACGCTCGCCGACGAGCCGGTCGGCTCCACGGACTCGCCTGGACTCCTGTTCATCAACTACAAGGCGCCGGACTACACGGGCCACGTGTACGGGATGTTCGACCCGATGACCGGCGATGCCCTCCGCGACGTCGACGAGCAGCTGGGCCGGCTCGTGAACCAGCTGGACACGATGTTCCCGGGCCGGTACGCCCTGATCGTCACCGCAGACCACGGGCAATGCCCCCTTCCGGATGCGGCCGGCGGCGTGCGCCTCGATCCGATCCAGCTGTGGGACGACGTCGAGCGGGAGTTCGGCGGAGGCATCTTCGGATTCGTCCAGAGCGTCGTGCCCTCCGAGATCTACCTCCACGACGACGTCCTGTGGGACGCGGGCGCGACGCGGGAGGACGTCGCCGCCTTCCTCCGCGACTATCCCTACCGGCGGAACCTCGGTCCCTACGTGCCTCGCGACGCGATCGAGCGGGACCTCCTCGACCGGCAGCAATTCGCGGCGGTCTTCGCGACCACGTACCTGGACACGCTGGCGCATCGCGACCTGTCGGCGTTCGGCCCCGGGATCTTCCCCGAGGGCGAGCCCGGGATCCCCGACGCCGTCGCGTAGATGCCCACGGAGCTCGACGACTGCGATCGGGCGCTGCTGCGGGGCGAGCGTGGCGAGGCGGCGGCGTTCGCGATGCGCCTCGTCGTGCGGATGGCGGAGATCCAGGGTGCCCCTCGTCTTCGTGGCGTCACGAAGGCGCATGTCGACTCGTGCCTGTACCACGGCCGCGCCGGGTTGGACTTCGCGGAACGGCTCCTCGCGGGCGGCGCGTCGGTCGCGGTCCCGACGACGCTGAACGTGAGCTCGCTCGACCTGCTCCACCCCGAGGTCGTGCGGCTGGACGACGAGGCGGCCGCCGCGGCGAAGCGGCTGATGGACGCCTACGTCGCGATGGGATGCCGGCCGACCTGGACCTGCGCTCCCTACCAGCTCCCCGATCGGCCCGCGCAGGGGGAGCACGTCGCCTGGGCCGAGTCGAACGCGATCGTGTTCGCCAACTCGGTCCTCGGCGCCAGGACGGAGCGCTACGGCGACTTCATCGACGCGTGCGCGGCGATCACCGGCCGGGTGCCCGACGCGGGGCTGCACACCGATCCCGGCCGCCGGGCGACGTTGGTCCTTCGGTTGTCGCTGCCGGAGGCCCTGCTGGGTGCCGACGTCCTGTACCCGGTCGTCGGCCACCTCCTCGGGGGGCTGGCCGGCAGCCGCGTCGCGGCGATCGAGGGGCTCCCCGTGACGGTCGGCGAGGACCGCTTGAAGGCGCTCGGAGCGGCGGCGGCGAGCTCCGGATCGGTCGCGCTGTTCCACGCGATCGGGCTGACGCCCGAGGCGCCGACGCTCGAGACGATCGTCGCCGAGGGCGCCGACGAGTTCGAGGTGACCGGCGACGATCTCCGCGCCGCCCGGGACGACCTGGCGCCGGTGCCGGACGGGGCCGAGATCGGCGCCGTGAGCGTCGGGACGCCGCACGCCTCGGTGGCGGAGCTGCGGCGGCTCGCGGAGCTCGTGCGAGCGGTCCAGCCGCGGGTCCCGCTCTACGTCAACACGGGTCGGGCGCAGCTGGCCGCGGCCGGCGGGGTCGCGAGCGAGCTCGCGGACGCCGGCGTCACGGTGGTCACCGACACGTGCACGTACGTCACGCCCGTGATCGGCGCGGTCCCGGGTCCCGTGATGACCGACTCGGGGAAGTGGGCGTGGTACGCGCCGAGCAACGTCGGCGTCGGCGTGGCGTTGGGCAGCCTCGAGGAATGCGTCCGGTCCGCCGCGGCCGGCCGTGTCGAGCGCGACACCGCGATCTGGGGACCGTGATGGAGGGCCGCGTGCTCGTCGAGGGGCCGGCCGAAGGGTTCGCCCTCGTCCTCGACGAACCGCTGAGCCTGTGGGGCGGGCTCGATCCCGAGACCGGTCGCATCGTGCAGATCGGTCACCCGCAGCTCGGCGCCGACGTCGGGGGCCGCATCCTGGTGATGCCGTCGGGCCGGGGGTCGTCGTCGAGCGCCACGGTGCTCGCCGAGGCGATCCGCCTGGGGACCGAGCCGGCCGGCGTCGTGCTCAGGGAGCCCGACGGGATCCTCGCCGTCGGCAGCCTCGTCGCCGCCGCGCTCTACGGCCGGGCCGTCCCGCTGGTCGTGGCCCCCGCGAACATGTACGCCTCGATCGCGGATGGCGCGCTCGTCCGAGTCGGAGCGAGCGAGGGCGCCATCGAGATCGTCAGCCAGCCCGGTTGAGCCAGCGTCACTCGGTCCGCTCGGCCGCTTGGGCATCGGCTTTCGTCCGGTGCACCGTGCCGTCCGCGTGCTCGGGCGGTGCGTAGAGCGAGTAGAGCTTCAGCTCCGAGGATCCCGTGTTGATCACGTTGTGCCAGATCCCGGCCGGCACGACGACGGCCCAGTCGTCCGAGAGGTCGTGTGCCTCGTCCACCGCTCCTTCGCGCTCGCCGAGCTCGACGCGCGCCTGCCCCTCCTCGATCCGGATGAACTGGTCCCGATCGGGATGGCGCTCCCGGCCGATGTCCTCGCCGGGCGCGAGGCGCATCACCGTGAGCTGCGCCTGTCCTCCGGTGAAGAGCACGGTCCGGAACGTCTCGTTCTCGAGCGTCCGCTTCTCGATGTCTCCGACCCAACCGATCATCCGGTCGCCTCCCGGTCTCGTCGGAACGACGGAGGCCCTCCGTCGGAGGGCCTCCCACGTCGTGGAGGTGGGGGGATTCGAACCCCCGTCGCAGGGCGACCGTCTGGGACTTCTCCGGGCGCAGCCGGTGGATCGTTCTCGCCTCGGACCTCCCACCGGCGGAGGGATCCTCGGCCAGCCCGGGTGCGATGTCCCTCCGAGGCCCCCGGACGGAACCTCGTCGGTGAGTCCTGCTCACGATGCCCGTCCCCGGCCGCAGGACCTGCCGGGGCGGACAGCTACCTATGTCTAGGCAGCGAGCGCGTACTCTTCGTTGGCGCTTGTGTTGGCTCCGGCGTTTAACGAGACTCCGGAGATCTCGGCCCGCTTCTCCCAGGCGGTGATCCGTCCTGCTCGAAGCCAGTACACCCCCGTATTCGGTTGTCCCTTCAGTATACGGGTCGACCCGTGGCGGTCAGGCGGCGAGCTCGCGGCATCGGCGCACCTCCTGAGCGACGGCGTCGAGCTCCGGCGACCGGAAGCTCGCTAACGAGGCGCCCACGTACGAAAGCGACGTGGCGACCTCCTCCCCGATCTGGCGGAGCGCCTCGCTGAAGGCATCCGGATCCGTCGTCGCGAGGGCGGCGGCCCGCTCCCTGGCGTCCCGCAGGGCCTGTCGCGCCGCCTGCAGCCCGGACAGCACGTGTCGCGACGCGTTCCGTCCGCCCTCGACCTCCGGGACGCCCGCCGCCTCGACGCGCTCGATCATCCGGTCCGTCGAGGCCAGGATGTCGTCGAAGTAGGCCACGGTCGAGTCACGGAGCGCGTCCAGGCTCGTCCCATCGAGTTGCTTCTGCAGCCCGGCGTTCAGCCGCTCGATCTCGCCGATCCAATGCGCGGTCGCCCCGCAGACCTTCGCGGCCCAGGCCTTGGCAGGGACGGCCCTTCCTCCCGCCTCGCCGTCCGATCCGGTTCCGTCCCCGGAGCAGGCGCTGTGCGCGATCGTCGCAACCAGGAGCGCGATCCGGAGCGCCTTCGACGTCATCCGGTCGGTGCGTCCCCTAGCGTCGGCGGCCGAGCTCGCGCTGCATCTCGCGTGTGTGCTCGCGTTGGGCGATCGCCTGCCGCTTCTCGTGCGCGCGCTTGCCTCGCGCCAGCCCCAGCTCGACCTTCGCGAGACCGTGGGCGAAGTACACGCGGAGCGGCACGATCGAGAGGCGATCCTGCTGCTGCGCCGCCCCGAGCTGCTCGATCTCGCGGTGGTGGAGCAGCAGCTTCCTCGGACGCACCGGGAGATGGGTCCGCTTGTCCCCGGCCTCGTACGGCGGGATGTGCATCCCCTCCAGCCAGGCCTCCCCGTCCCGGATCCGGGCGAAGGCCTCGGACAGCGACGCGCGCCCACCCCGGAGGGACTTCACCTCGCCGCCGGTCAGCACGAGCCCGGCCTCGAACCGCTCGAGGATCGCGTAGTCGTAGCGGGCCCGGCGATTCGTGGCGACCGTGCGTTCGCCGTCGTCTCGGCCAGCCGGCATCGGCGACTCACACGTCGAGGAAGCGGCGCATCCCGATCGTCCCGGCGACGAGCGCCACGAGCGCCGCCGCGATCAGGATCCACGGCATGACCGCCACGACGTCGGTGTTCTTGATCAGGGGCAACCACCTCGCCGTGTACCGCAGGTTGTCGATCATCAGGACCTTCACGAGGAAGAGCCCCACGATCGCGAAGACCGCACCGAGGAGCGCCTCGACCAGCCCCTCGACCAGGAACGGGACGCGGATCCGCCAGTTCGTTGCGCCCACCAGCCGCATGATGCCGATCTCCTTGCGGCGCGCGAACATGCCCATCCGCAGGGTGTTGGCGACGAGCGCGATCGCCGCCATCAGCATGATCACGGCGATCACGATGACGCCGAGCGACAAGATCCTCCGGAGCGACTCGAGGCGTTGGAGCAGCTCCTGGTAGTCGGCGACGCTCCGGACGCCGGGCTTGGCGCAATCCTGGTGGGGGTCCCCTTGGTCGTCGAGGACGACCTCGCACTGCATCAGTGCGGTGATCTGATCGAATCGCCCGATGTCGCCCAGTTGGATGCGCAGCGAGGTCGGGATCACCTCCATGCAGTCCACGTTCTCGAGGAAGATCGGCTGGTTCTCGAAGAGCTCCCGGAACTCCGCGCACGTGCGCTCCTTGTCCCAGAACTCGACGTGGTCGACGGCGGGGAGCTGATTCAGCTCGGTCGTGAGGCCGGCCACCGTGTCGGGATTCACCGGGTCCGTGAGGTAGACCTGCACCTCGACGTTCTTCGTGATCGAGGTCGTCACCAGCTCGAACTCGCGCGCGATCAGCAGTGACAGCCCGAAGAGGAACAGCGCGATGAAGGCGGTGGACATCGCGGCGAACGCGACCACGCCGTTCCGGCGGAGGCCCGCGGCGGTCTCTCGGAACAGGTATTCGATCTTCGCCATCAGGCGTACACCCCCCGGGTCTGGTCACGGACGACCTTGCCGCTGTCGAGCTCGATCACACGCTTGCGCATCGCGTCGACGATGGCCTGGTCGTGGGTCGCCATGAGAACGGTCGTCCCGATCCTGTTCACCTTGTCCAGCAGCCGCATGATGTCCACCGACGTGTTCGGGTCGAGGTTGCCGGTTGGCTCGTCGGCGAGCAGGACGAGGGGGCGATTCACGCAGGCCCGCGCGATCGAGACGCGCTGCTGCTCACCGCCCGAGAGCTCGTCGGGGAACGCGTTCAGCTTGTCGCCGAGCCCGACGTACTCGAGGATCTCCGGGACCCGCTGGTCGATCACGTGCTTCGGTTTCCCGATCACCTCCAGGGCGAACGCCACGTTCTCGAACGCGGTCTTGTCCTGGAGGAGCTTGTAGTCCTGGAACACGGTCCCGATGTTCCGCCGGAGGTGGGGCACCTTGAACGAGGTGACCCGGGCGAGGTTCTTGCCGGCGACGAACACCTGGCCGTGCGTGGCCTCCTCTTGCTTCAGCAGGAGCCGGATCATCGTGGACTTGCCGGAGCCGGAAGGCCCGACCACGAAGACGAACTCTCCCTTGTCGATCTCGACGGAGACGTCCTCGAGGGCGGTCACGCCGTTCCGGTAGACCTTGGTGACGCGTTGCAGGCTGATCATGGCATGTTGAGATGACGTTCGGAGGGGTCGGCCCAGGCTACCAGAGGTCTTCCGCCGGACCGTCGAAGCCGTACGCTGCAGCGGTGAACGACCCCGCCCCCCGCCTCGCGCCGAGCGCGAGGCGGGGGGCGGCGCTGGCCGGCCCGCTCCTGATCGTGGCGTGTGTCCTGTTCGCGCTCCGCGGGTTCGTTCTCGACGCCGCCCTCACGAACCAGCACCCGGACCTGCTGACGTTCTGGCTCCCGCGCTGGGCCTTCCTCGGACGCTCGCTCGCCGCGGGAGACCTCCCGCTCTGGAACCCCTTCGAGATGGCCGGTTATCGGTTCGCCGCCGACCCCCAGAGCGGCTGGCTGTACGCCGGCCCGATGCTGCTGTTCTCCTCCCTCTCCCCCGGGCTGGCCATGCGGGCCTTCGTCGTGTTGAACCCGTTGCTGGCGGGTCTGGGCCTGTACGGGTTCCTGCGGAGCGAGTCGGTCGTTCGGGTGGCCGCGACGGCCGGCGCCCTGGTCTTGGCGATGACGATGTCGACGTCCACGATGGCGATCTCGCTTCCGTTCGCTGGCGCGACCGCCTGGACGGCGGTCCTGCTGTTCGCCGCGTCCCGGTACCGCCGGGTCGAGGGGTGGCCCGCCCGGCTGGCGTGGCTCGCCGCCGGCGCGTTCGCCTGGTCGCAGGTGGCGGCGGCTCATCTGAGCCACGGTCTCGTGATCGCGACGGTGCTCACCACCGCGTACCTGGTCGCCGGCGCGGTGGCGGACTCCCGCGCCGGCGCCGTCGCGAGAGCGGCCGGCGCCGGACGCGTGACGCTGTTCCTCGTCGTCCTCCCGCTGGCCGCCTTGCCGGTCCTCGTCCCGCGCATGGACTCCGTCGGCTCGTCCAGCCTGCGCGGCGGCTACGGAGCGCTGGGCGACCCCGGGCAGACCGAGGTCGGCGACGCCCTCGGGCAGGAGGGCGTCTGGGCGGCCTGGCCGCTCGGCTTCGCCGCCGCCCCCGGGGCGTACGCCGGCGCCACCGCGCTCGCGTGCGGGCTGCTCGCGACACGGTCGCGCCGTCTGAGCCCGCTCGTGATCACCGTCGCGGGCGTCCTCCTCGTCGCCTACGCCCTCACCTCGACGTTCCTCGTGACGCTCGGATGGTTCCGATCCCTCGCGCTGCGGATCCCGTTCGGCGACGTCTACCTTCACAACCCGGGGCGGCTCCGGTACGTCGCCGTCCTGGCGATCCCGGTGCTGGTCGCCGCCGGCATCCAGGGCGTGTTAGACCGACCGCTCTCCTCGAGGAGCGCGGCGGCGTGGCTCGCGTTCGCGTTCGGCCTCTTCGTGGCCTGGCCGGCGCTCCTGGGGAATCCCGTCCGGTACGTGATGGCCGGTCTCGCGCTCCTGGCCGTCGCGCCGGTGCTCTTCGGCCTCGCCACCGGGCGATGGCGGTGGGCGAGCGGCGTCGTCCTCGTCG
>DASQTT010000025.1:0-10008 GCA_035641735.1 Actinomycetota bacterium
AGGCGGGCACGCCGCTCCTGAACCCGCCGAACGCCGTGACGATCGCGCTCGGCGTGATCCGTCCCAGGGCGCTCGTGGTCGAAGGCGGCGCCGTCGAGGCCCGTCCGGCGTGCACCCTCAGCCTCACGTTCGACCACCGCGTCCTCGACGGCGCCGCGGCGGGGCGGGCGCTCACCGACCTCGTGGACCGCCTCCAGGACGAGGCCGTCCTCCGCGATCTCCCGCGATAACGTGCCCGCCATGAAGGTCGTGTCGCTGCTGCCGTCGGCCACCGAGATCGTGTACGCGCTCGGCCTCGGCGAGGACCTCGTGGGCGTGACCGACGAGTGCGACCATCCGCCCGACGCGGTCACGAAGCCCGTCGTGTCGCGCAGCACGCTGGCGACGGGCCGACCGCTCTCCGCCCGCGAGATCGACGAAGCCGTCCGCGGCCGGCTCGACGGGCAGCAGCCGCTCTACGTGCTGGACACCGACCTCCTCCGACGAGAGCGCCCGGAGGTGGTGCTCACGCAGGACCTCTGCCGCGTCTGCGCCGTTCCGTCCGGGCAGGTGCAGCAGGCCCTCGACTCGCTGGGTCTGCCCGACGCGAAGGTGCTCTCGCTCGACCCGAACACGCTCGATGAGGTGATCGGACAGGTCGACGTCGTGGGGAAGCTCCTCGGCCGGACCGAGGAGGCCACGGCGCTCACGTCCACGTTGCGCGGGCGCGTCGCGAGGGTGAAGGAGATCGCGGCGAGGCTTCCCAAGCTGAACGTGTTCTGCATGGAGTGGGCGGATCCGCCGTTCGTCGCCGGACACTGGGTGCCCGAGATGGTCGAGGCGGCCGCCGGCGTGAACCTGCTCTCGGAGAAGGGTGGGCCGTCGCGGACCGTCACCCACCGCGAGATCCGCGACGAGAACCCCGAGGCGATCGTGTTCATGCCGTGCGGCTACTACCTCGAGGAGGCCGAGGAAGAGGCGGCCGCCGTCTTCGAGCACCCCGAGCTCCGGGAGACGCCCGCCGTCCGCAACGGCAACGTCTTCGCCGTCGACGCGACCTCGTACTTCTCCCGCCCGGGACCGAGGATCGTCGACGGACTCGAGATCCTGGCGTGGGCGCTGCACCCCGACGCCTACCCGGAGCCCGCGCCCGGCACCATCTCTCGCATCAGGTAGGGGTCTGAGGGCTCGAGAAGCGAGCTCGCCAGCGCGAGCGTAGCCCCCGGTGGAGGGGTCTGGGGGCTCAAGCAGCGAGCGCGCCAGCGCGAGCGTAGCCCCCAGTGGAAGAGCAGCTATCCTCGGCTGATGGCCGGACAGAACCTCGTTTCGAAGGACGACCTCGGTAAGCGGGTCTCGTTCCAGTTCGAACTCCCCAACGGGTACCTGGGCGAGGCCGTCGGGATCCTCGAGCGCTGGGACGAGGCGGCCGAGACGTACTTCGTCCGGAAGAAGAATGGCGACGAGGTCCGCGTGCCCGCGCGCGGCATCCGATACGGCAAGGTCGTGGAGTGAGCGGCGAGGGTGAGACTGCCGACGGGCTGCCGACGGCGTTGATCCGCCTTCGGCTCGGTCAGGAGGACGCGCACTATGGCGGGAACCTCGTCGCGGGGGCGCGCCAGCTGGAGATCGTTGGCGATCTCATCACGGAGCTCGCGATGCGCTACGACGGTGACGAGGGCCTCTTCCGCGCGTACGAGTCGGTCGAGTTCCTCGCGCCGCTCTACGCCGGCGACTGGATCGAGGCGCGCGGACGGCTCGTGAGCGCCGGCCGGACGAGCCGCCGATGTGAGTTCGAGGTCTGGAAGATCGGGGCCGCGCGCACCGACGTCGGCGAGTCCGCCGCCGAGTTCCTGGAGGAAGCGGTGCTCACCCTCCGCGCGGTGGGGACCACCGTCGTGCCGCAGGAGCATCAGCGTTTCGCCCACTGACACGGATCCGGAGCCGCGGGGGCGCGAAGCGTGGTCCCGGAGATCAGGGGTGGAAGCTTCTAGCTGGCTTTCGCGAGGCCGCCGAGGACGCCGATGAGCTCCTCGACGTCGAACGGCTTCGGGACGAACGCGTCGGCGCCGAGGGCGGTGGCCTTCGCCTTCTCCTCCGGGCCGGTGAGCGCGCTGACGATCACGATGCGGGGACGCTCGTCGATGGGCAGCTTCTTGATCCGCTCCATCACGGTCCAGCCGTCCATCTCCGGCATCATCAGGTCGAGGACGATCACCCGCACGCTGTGCTTCTGGAGCTCCTCGAGCGCCTCGATCCCGTTGCTGGCCGTGTAGGTCCGGAAGCCCTCGTGCTCCAGGCTGAACCGCAGCACCCAGGCGACCTGGGGCTCGTCGTCCACGACGAGGACGCTCGTGTCTCCCTGTGCGGCCATCTCACCCATCCTTACGGCTTCCTGCGGGTACCGCTGCATACGTCCAACGGGCCGTTTCGGCTTCGGCCGGGCGGCGTCCACCGATCGACCGATGACCCCGCTTCGGGGGACCACCCGCTAGTCATCACGAGCCGCCTCCTCTCCAGATGATCCGGCGAAGCGAACGCCGCTGCCAGGGGTGACGGAGCCGATCCGGGATGCGTCGTGGCCGGCGAGGTCGAGAACCGCTTCGACCGCGTCCGCCGGCACCACGAGGACCATCCCGACGCCCATGTTGAACGTGGCGAACATATCCCCGTCGGAGGCCCTTGCGTGGGAGGCGATGAGGGCGAAGATCGGGGGCTCCGACCAGCTCCCTCGCTGGATGGCGGCGCCGAGCCCCTCGGGGAGCACCCGGGGGACGTTCTCGAGGAGCCCGCCGCCGGTGACGTGCGCGGCCGCGTGCAGCAGGCCCTGCTTCGCCAGCCGGACGACCACGGGCGCGTAGATCGCGCAGGGCTCGAGCAGCTCGTCGGCGAGCGACCGGGCGAAGCCGCCCGGCCGCTCGTCCAAACCGACGGCGGGCAGGACCGCCGACCGGACGAGCGAGTACCCGTTCGCGTGCAGGCCGGTCGACGCCAGGCCGATCAGGACGTCGCCCTCGACGACGCGCTCGGGACCGAGCAGCGCGTCCTCCTCGACCGCGCCGACGCAGAACCCGGCGAGGTCGAAGGCGTCCTCCTCCATCACCCCAGGGTGCTCCGCGGTCTCTCCGCCCAGTAGGGCGCATCCTGCGCGCCGGCAGCCCTCCGCGACCCCCTCGACGATCGAGGCCACGCGCTCCGGAACCACGCGGCCGACCGCCAGGTAGTCGAGGAAGAACAATGGCTCCGCGCCCGTGCAGGCGACGTCGTCGGCGCACATCGCCACGAGGTCGATGCCGACCGTGTCGAGACGTCCGGTCAGCCGGGCGATCTCGAGCTTCGTCCCGACGCCGTCGGTGGCGGCGGCCAGCAGCCCGCCGCCGCCGATCCGGTAGAGGCCGGCGAAACCGCCGACCCGGTCGGCGACCTCGGGACGGCGGGCACCCGCGGCGAGCTCCGCGATCAGCTCGACGGCCTTGGCGCCGGCCTCGGTGTCGACGCCGGCCTCGCGGTACGAGCGGCTCACGAGGTCGGGAGCGGGAGCTGCTCCTCGAGCACGAACTTGCCCGCGTGCTCGGGGACCTCGATCGGGTACTCGCCGTCGAAGCAGGCGCGGCAGAACTGGTCCTCGGGGGCTCCGGTGGCCCGGACCATGCCCGCCTGCGAGAGGTACCCGAGGGAATCGGCGCCGACGTACTCGCGGATCTGCTCGACAGCGAGATCGGCGGCCACGAGCTCCTGGCGCGTGCTCATGTCGATCCCGTAGAAGCAGGGCCAGCGGATCGGCGGGCACGTGATCCGGATGTTGACCTCGGAGGCGCCCGCCTCGCGGAGCATCGTGACGATCTGCCGGGTCGTGGTCCCCCGCACGATCGAGTCGTCGACCACGACCAAGCGCTTGCCCCGGATCGAGTCGGGCAGCGGGTTGAGCTTCAGCTTCACGCCCCGCTCGCGCAGCGACTGGGACGGCTGGATGAAGGTCCGTCCGACGTACTGGTTCTTGTGGAGCCCGTCGCCGTAGGGGATCCCGGAGACCTCGGAGAACCCCTGCGCGGCCGAGTGGCCGGTGTTGGGCACCGCGATCACGAGGTCCGCGTCGGCCGGGTGCTCGGCGGCGAGGATCCGGCCCATCTCTCGCCGAGACTCGTGGACGCTGACGCCCTTCATCCGGGAGTCGGCCCGGGAGAGGTAGACGAACTCGAAGATGCAGAGGGCCTTCCGCGGACTCTCCGCGAATCGGGAGGAGTGCACCCCACGATCGTCGATCCGGACGAGCTCGCCCGGCTCGACCTCACGGATCAGCGAGGCGCCGACGATGTCCAGCGCGCACGTCTCGGAGGCAACGACGAAGCCTCCCGGGAGCTTCCCGATCGAGAGCGGCCGCAGGCCGTGGGCGTCGCGAGCCGCGAAGACCGACCGCTCGTCGGCCAGGACGAAGCAGAAGGCGCCCTCGAGGTGCGGCAGGACCCGCTTCGCCGCGCCCTCCAGGTCCACGTGGGCCATCTCCGCGGCGAGCATCGTGGCCACGAGGTCGGAGTCGGTCGTGGCCGCGGCCGAACGCCCGATCCGGGTGGCCAGCTCGGTAGTGTTCACCAGGTTGCCGTTGTGGCCCAGGGCGAGCGCCCGAACGCCGTCGTTCTTGAAGACCGGCTGCGCGTTGTCCCAGGTCGTGGAGCCCGTCGTGGAGTACCGGGTGTGCCCGATCGCAAGGTCACCGTGCAGCGTGGTGAGCGTGGCCTCGTTGAACACCTGGGCGACGAGCCCGAGGTCCTTGTAGACGAGGATGTTCTGGCCGTCCGAGACTGCGATCCCGGCGGATTCCTGGCCCCGGTGCTGCTGGGCGTAGAGCCCGAAGTACGTGAGCCTGGCGACGTCCTCGCCCGGCGCCCAGACGCCGAACAGCCCGCACTCGTCCCGAGGACTTTCCGCTCCCACCCGAGTCTGAGTCTACCGAGGGGTGTCACCCGACCCGTGGAGCCGGCGCCTCCGATCTCGGCCCCGACGACGCCTTCTTCGCAGGAGGCATCGCAGGATCGGTATGGCCGGGGGAAGTCGGCGGCCGGCTCCTTCAGACGCCGGACGCGCCCTCCAGGCGGAGGAGCCGCCGCTTGCGCTCGGGTCCTCCGGCGTACCCGCCGACGTCGCCGCCCGAGCGCAGGACGCGGTGGCAGGGCACGACGATCGGGATCGGGTTGGACCCGAGGGCGTTGCCGACCGCGCGCGAAGCGCGCGGTCGGCCGATCCGCTCGGCGATCTCGCCGTAGGTCGTCGTGCGCCCGAACGGCACGCGGGCCGTGGCGGCGAGGACGTCGCGAGCGATCCCTCGCATCAGGCGGCGGTCCAGCTTCAGCTCGAACCGCGTCCGCTCCCCTTCGAAGTACTCGTCCAGCTGTCGCCGGACCTCGTCGGTGGCGGCGGGGTGCTCGAGGATCCGGGGGGAGAGCAGCCGGGCGAACCGCCCGAGGAGGGCTTCACGCTCCTCGTCGTCGAAGCCCACGTAGGCGAGGCCGCGGGGCGTCACCGCGAGGAGCAGGTCCCCGACGGGGCTGTCTGCGACCCCGATGGCGACGTCGAGCAGGCCTCGCTCGGCGGCGGCCGCGGCGACGGCGACGGCGGCCGCCTCCGCCCGGCGGTCGGTCTCGTTCCCGCCGGCCAACCGCTTCAGATCCTTCCCGATCGCCAGCTCGCTCACGTCATCAGCTCCCGTAGCTTCCTCACGCCCTGGTACGCGTTCGCCCGGGCGGCCTCCTCCGACGTACCCATGATCTCGGCCACGTCCGCGTAACTGCGGTCCAGCACGTGCCGGTGCACCACCGCGAGCCGCTGCTTCGGTGGCAGGCTCGCGACCGCGGCCGACAGCTCCCCGTCGAACTCCGGTTGCCCGGCGGCCGCGGCCGGCCGCTCGGGGACCTCGCCCGTCGGGATCGCCCGACGGCCGGCCGCCCGATGGTGGTCGATCGCCTTCCGGGAGGCGATCCGCAGGATCCACCGGTCGAGCCGTGACGCGTCCGTGAGCCGCGGGTAGGCGCGGAGCGCCGCCAGGAACGTGTCCTGGAAACAGTCGTCGGCCCCGTCGGGCCCGACGGCCACCGTGAGGAACCGGTAGACCGTCGATCGATGCTGCTCCAGGAAGTCAGTGAACGGCGGGAGCTCCACGCCCGGACATGCAACCACACCCCGAACAACGTCCGGACGCGACCGTACGTGAGACGGATGGTTGATGACCGTCGGTCCCACGGCGTACCGTTCGGGGCGATGGCGACCTACGAGTACGTGTGCCTCGCCTGCGAGCACCTCTTCGAGGAACGCAGGCCGATGGGCTCGGGCTCCGTGGCGACCGCCCTCGCCTGCCCTTCGTGTGGGAGCGACCGAACCCGTCGCCGCTTCTCGTTCTCGACGGCGCTCGGCGGCACGAGCTCGGCGCCGGCCGCCGGCGGTGGATGCGGCTGCGGCTCCTGCACCTGCGGCGCCGGCTAGACCGCTTCCCCCAGGCGCCGCTCGAGCGCGCCGGACCACACGTCGGCCAGGGCCCGGACCGTCGTCTCCGTCATCCCGTCGATCACGGCGCGGGGGCCGCCGGTCTCGCCGAGCCGCTGGAACGGCACGCCGCGCGTGGCCGCCAGTCCCCGGAAGGATCCCTCCTTCTCCGGGGCGATCGAGACGATCGCGCGCGAGGCCGACTCCGAGAACAGAAGGACGTGGGGCGGCAGGTCGTCGGCCAGCGTCACGGCGAACCCGTGTCCGCCGAGGATCGCCGCCTCGGCCAGCGCAACCCCGATCCCCCCGTCGGAGCAGTCGTGCGCCGAGGCAAGGAGGTCGGCGGACGCGGACTCCTGGAGGAAGTCGTGGAGCCGGCGCTCGACCTGCAGGTCGAGCGCCGGCGGGGACCCCGCAACGGCGCCCAGCACCGTCTGGGCGAACTCGGACCCGCCGAGCTCGGCGAACGTCTGACCCAGCAGATACACGGCGAGGCCCGCCCCGGGGAACCCGGACGGCAGGGCCAGGCGATGGTCGGCCAGCAGCCCGAGCATCCCGATCACCGGGGTCGGCGGGATCGCGGAATCCCCCGACTCGTTGTAGAAGCTCACGTTCCCCCCGGTCACCGGCGTCTCGAACGCGAGGCACGCCTCCCGCATCCCGCGGATCGCCTCGGCGAACTGCCACATCACCTCGGGCCGCTCCGGGTTGCCGAAGTTCAGGCAGTTCGTGATCGCGAGCGGCTTCGCGCCGGTGACGGCCACGTTGCGCGCCGCCTCCGCGACGGCGTGCGCGGCTCCGAGGAAGGGATCGAGCTCGCCGTACCGGCCGTTGCCGTCGACCGACAGCGCGAGCCCCTTCATCGTCCCGGGCACCCGGACGATCGCGGCGTCCGATCCGGGTCCGGCGACGGTCTGTCCCTGGACGAGCGAGTCGTACTGCTCGGCGACCCATCGCTTCGACGCGACGTTCGGGGCGGCGAGGACGCGCAGCAGCGCCTCGCCCAGACCGCCGTCGAAGGGGGCGAAGGTCGGATCCTCCGACTCCCGCCGGACGGGGCGCATCGGGCGTTCGTACACGGGGGCCTTCTCCGTCAGGGACAGCGCGGGGACCCGGGCGACCGTCTCGCCGCCGCTCCGGACGTCGAGGTCCCCACCCGGCTCGAGCGTCGCGACCACCGAGATCGGGAGCCCCCACTTGCCGCATACCTCGCGGACGCGGTCCAGCTTCGAGGGCTCGACGATCGCGAGCATCCGTTCCTGCGACTCCGAGGTCAAGATCTCGAACGGCGCCAGGTCCGCTTCCCGGAGCGGCACCTCGTCGAGGTCGAGCCGCGCGCCGAGGCCCGCCCGGGCGGCCGACTCGCTCACCGCGCAGGTCAGTCCCGCCCCCCCGAGGTCCTGCAACCCCTCGAGCAGTCCCTCGTCCACCAGCTCCAGCGACGCCTCGATCAGGAGCTTCTCCGCGAAAGGATCGCCGATCTGGACCGAGGGCCGGGAGGAGTCGCCTTCCTCGAGCGTCGCCGACGCCAGGACCGATACGCCGCCGATCCCGTCCCGTCCCGTCGTGGCCCCGTAGAGCACCATCAGCGAGCCGGGAGAGGGACGGTGGGTCGCGGCCGTGACCAGGTGGTCGGCCTTCGCGACGCCGACGCACATCACGTTCACGGTCGGGTTCGCCGAATGGGCGGCCCCGAACCGCACCTCGCCGCCCACCGTGGGCACGCCGATGCAGTTCCCGTAGCCCCCGATCCCCGCCACCACGCCCGCGAGGAGCCAGCGGTTCCGCTCGTCGTCGAGCGGCCCGAACATCAACGGATCGAGGAGCGCCACGGGCCGCGCCCCCATCGACACCACGTCGCGGACGATCCCGCCGACGCCGGTGGCCGCGCCCTGGTACGGCTCGATCGCGCTCGGGTGCGAGTGCGACTCGATCTTGAACACGACGGCGTCGCCGTCGCCGACGTCGACGACCCCCGCGTCCTGTCCCGGGCCCACCAGCACGGCGCCCCCCTCCATGGGCAGCGTCCGGAGGTGGACCTTCGAGGACTTGTACGAGCAGTGCTCCGACCACATCGCCGCGTACATCGCGAGCTCGGTCGAACCCGGATCGCGATCGAGGGAGCCGCGGATCATCTCGAGTTCGTCGTCGGTGAGCCCAAGCCGGCGGTGCAGCGGCGCGGCGCCCTCGGCCGCGCTCACGGGGCGGCTACCGCCAGCACCTGCGACAGCAGCGAGGCGAACAGCGCCTGGCCGCCGGTCGGTCCGACGTCGGGATCGACCGCGTGCTCGGGATGCGGCATCAGTCCGACGACGTTGCCGGCCTCGTTCCGCACGCCCGCGATGTTCCGCGCCGACCCGTTCGGGTTGTGCTCGTCCGAGACCTCGCCGCCGGGCCCGCAGTAGCGGAAGACCACGCGCCCCGCGTCCTCCAGGGACCTCAGGTCGTCCTCCGCGGCCAGGAACCGACCCTCTCCGTGCTTCACGGGGACCTCGAGGACCTCGCCGGGGAGCACGTCGGCCGTGACCGGCGTGGCGGAGGTCTCGACCCGCACGTGCACGATCCGGCACACGAAACGGAGCGAGCGGTTCCGGGCGAGCGCGCCGGGCAGCAATCCAGCCTCGCAGAGGATCTGGAACCCGTTGCAGATCCCGAGGACCGGTCCGCCGCGGTCGGCGAACCGCCGGATCTCGTCCATCAACGGGGCGAAGCTCGCGATCGCGCCGCAGCGCAGGTAATCGCCGTAGCTGAAGCCGCCGGGCAGGATCACCCCGTCCACGCCGCGAAGATCGCGATCGGCGTGCCACAGGGGCACGCCCTCGCCGCCCATCAGCGCCACCGCCCGGAGCGCGTCCCGGTCGTCGAGCGACCCCGGGAACGTGACGACGCCGATCCGCGCGCTCACGCCCGACGGACCTCCACGATCCGGGCGTCCTCGATCACGGGGTTCGAGAGGAAGCGCTCGGCCATCGCCTCGATCTGCTGGCGCACGGCGTCCTCGGATGCTCCATCGACCTCGAGATGCAGGTGCTTGCCGACCCGGACGCCCGACACGTTCGTCCATCCGAGCGCCGGCAGCGCGCCCTCGACCGCCTTGCCCTGCGGGTCGGCGAGGCCGGGCTTGAGCGTGACGAGCACCTCGGCCTCGAACCTCATCCGCGCTCCTCGCGCAGCCGCTCGAGCGCAGCCTCGTCGTCCGTCGAGGCGACCCCGTGCCGGTCGCGGAAGGCGTCGAACGGTTCACCCGTGATCCGCTCGTACGCCTCGCGGTACCGGGCGGTCGTGCCCAGGACGACGTCGGCCGGCAGCGACGGCGGCGGAGGCTCGCGGTCCCAGCCCGAGGCGTCGAGCCAGTCCCGGACGTACTGCTTGTCGAAGGAGGGCTGCGGTCCGCCGGGGCGGTAGGTATCCGCCGGCCAGAAACGGGAGGAGTCGGGCGTGCCGACCTCGTCGATCAGCGTCAACTCGCCATCGGCGAAGCCGAACTCGAGCTTCGTGTCCGCGACGAGGATCCCCCGTGCCTCGGCGGTCTCGGCGAGGCGTTCGTAGATCCGGAGC
>DASQTT010000026.1:0-3425 GCA_035641735.1 Actinomycetota bacterium
GATGAGCGCCGCCACGAACGCCAGCGGATAGAGCCAAAGCGCTTCGGCATCGAACCCGTGGCCCGAGGCGAGGATGTAGATCACGAGCACGGCGGACTGCAGGAGCAGGTCGAAGAGCGCCACCCCGACGGAGGCGAGCGGGAGGATCTCGCGTGGGAACGCGACCTTCTTCACGAGATTGGCGTTCTCGATCACGGAGCGTGCCCCTGACTGCAAGGAGGCGGCGAAGAAGTTCCAGACGAGGAGACCCGAGAGCAGGAACACCGGGTAGTCGGGAACGGCGAACCTGAGGACCCCCGCGACGAAGGAGAACACCGCGAGGAACACGACCGGGTTCATCAGCGACCAGACGGCGCCGAGGACCGACGCCGAGTACTTGACCTTCAGCTCCTTGCGGACGAGGTCGAGCAGCGTCTCGCGGTACGCGAAGAGTTCTCGGAGACGTTGACCTACCCGCAGCCGCGCAGGCTCGGAGGTGCGCTCGATGCCTGTGAGGGTGGCGATGGGCTCTCCTTCGCGACCGTCGCCGGTCAGCGGTGCGCGCGAGTCTAACAAGCGCGACTCCGCCGGCTGCGCAGGTCGTCTCAGGCGCCCACCGGCGTCCGGGCCCAGATCGCGACGTCTTCCGCCGCGCCGTGCGCGTCCGGATGCTCGAACCGGACCTCGACGTCGACGAAGCCCGCGTGCTCGGCGAGGAGGCGGAGGGTCTCGGGATGTCCGGGCCACGTGTGCGTGATGTCGGCGAAGAAGTGGTCGGCGAGGGCGCGGATGTTCGTCCCGTTGATCGTCTCCAGGAGCAGGGCTCCGCCCGGCACCAGCGCCCCGAACGCGCCCTCGAAGAACGCCGGCCACCGGTCCCGGGGGAGGTGCTCGATCAGCTGGATCGCGCTGACGGCATCCGCGGGTTCGCGTGTCCCTCCTCGTAAGTACGCGAACACGTCCGATCGCGAGACGCGGATCCCGCGCTCGGTGCAGGCTTCCACCGCGAGCTCGGAGCGGTCGACGCCCTCGGCGTCCCACCCCCACTCGCGCAGCAGCTCGCAGAACTCCCCGCGACCGCAACCCAGGTCGATCCAGCGAAGACCCCGGTCCGCGGTCAGGTCGTCATGCAATCCCCGCACGAGGCTCTCGTACGACCCGAGCCGATCGCGGAGTGCGGCCGAGCTCCCCCGCATGCGCTCCTCGAACGCCCAGTAGAACGCGTCCGAGACCTGCTCGCCGGCATCCACCCGCGCAGGCTACACGGGGTCCCGAGATCAACTCGCGAGATCGCGGATCCCGCGCGCGTAGGAGAGGCCGTATCCGTCCGCGACCATCCCTTCGTCGATCCCGAGCTCCACCAACGAGCGGGACCAGCGTTCGAGCACCAGGTGCTCGGGGTCGCGGACGAGCTCGATCGTCGCGGTGATCGCTCGCTCGTATCCCCGGGCGGTGGCGTCGGAAGCCGTCACGCGCCGGATCCGGTCGGCGGCGGCTCCGCCGATGCGATCTCGACGCACCGGGTCGTCGAGCAGCGAAGCGATCGCCTCGCGCAACTCGGCCGCGTCGGTGGGACCGGGTGAGACGCGGAGCACGGTCTCCTCCGGCACGTCGAGGTACGTGCCGGTCGCGGAGACGATCGTGGGCTTGCCGAGCTGCATCGAACGGATCAGCGAGCCGCTCACCTCCCCGCGATGGGGATAGCGCAGGTCCACCACGACGTCGGCCGCGGCCAGCCATGCGAGGAATCCCCCGTCGGAGACGTCCAGATGCGTCGACACCCGGTCCCCCACGCCGTGCCGCCGGACGAGCCGGTCGACGTCGTACGTCCGCGAAGGTCGTCCGACGATCGCGAGATGGACGTCCGAGGGAAGCCCGGACAGCGCGCCGACGGTCGCGCCGTGCTGCTTCGTCTCGTTCACGTCGCCGGGGGCGACCAACAGCGCTCGAACACCGCGAGCGGCCAGCGAGGAACGGAGCTCGCCGGCGTCCCGGCGAGCTCGCTCGATCGAGCCCGTGGTCTCCACCGCCGGGTGCGGGACCACGAAGACCGGCGTTCGCGTGCCGGCGGCCTCCAGGTAGCGCTTGCCGAACTCCGAATGCACGACGATCCCGCGTGCCGCTCGAACGACGGCGGCGGACCACACGACCCGGAGGGGATCGTGGAGCGTGACGTCGGGGTCGGCGGACCGGAGCGGCACCGCCGCTGCTTCGCTCATCGCCTCACGGCCGAGCGGGTCCCCCGACGCCTCCAGCTCGCGGACGAACCCGTCCATCGCCAGATCGTGCAGAACCACGAGACCGGGCGCCGCCACGGCGAGCCGGTAGACGTCGCGATGGAACTCGATGTTGTTCCCGAGCTGATAGACGCCGAGCTCGTATCCGACGATCGCGCGCCGATGCGCCCGGTGGATCGGCCACAGGACATCCACGGGGTGCCGGTCCAGGACGCCGATCCTCCCGAGCCCCTCGAGGAGCGCGCGATCGTAGGTCGCGATGCCGGTCGCGGCCGGTGGCATCGGCCCGACGAACGCGAGCCGCCCGTTCGATCTCGGGACGACGGGCGGTGCCGGACGAAGACCCAGCCGGCGAGCCAGCGCGGCCGCTCTCCCGCGGAGATCCGAGGCCGTCATCCGAGCAGTTGCTCGACGATCTCGGGCCAGGCCGGGACCCGCTCCAGCACCACGTCGCGACCCGCGGCGCCCCACCGGGCGGCCACGTCTCGCTCTTCCCACAGCCGATCGAAGGCATCGGCGACCGCCTCGGGCTCCGGCGGCACCACCAGGCCGGTCTCGTGGTCCGTGACGAACTCGAGCGCCCCACCGCTGTCGGACAGCGTCACGACCGGCCTCGCGGCGGCGAACGCCTCGAGGGGGACGTACCCGAAGTCCTCGTCGTACGCGCCGAAGAACGCCCCGAGCGACCCGAGATAACGCTCGAGGAGCCGGTCGTCGGAGATCCCCACCTCGATGCGAACCCGTTCCTCCAGCCCGAGCCGGCGAACCTGCTCCCGTAGGGGGCGCTCCTCGTTCCCGCGGCCGGCGAGCGCGAGCTGGACGGGCGTGCGCACGTGCCGCATCGCCTCCACCGCCAGGGAATGTCGCTTGATCAGGTCCATCCTGCTGGGATAGAAGACGTAGTCGCCGAGGTCCCTGGGCGTGTGCGCGAGGAGCGCATCCGTCGCCGGCGATCGGTGATACAGGGGCGTTCCGGGCAGCCGCAACGACGACCAGAGACGGTCCGCGACGTTCTGCGAGTTCGTGTAGATCCGCTTGGCCTCTCCGAGCGCGAGCCGGTCCGCGTTCCAGATCAGCCGCCGGACCGTCTCGCCGCCCTCCTGGCGGGAGAGGTCTGCGAACTCCGGGTGATCCCAGAGCTCGTAGGCGGAGCGATGTTGATGGATCAACCAGACGATCTTGCGCTCGTGCGGTGCGAGATAGGCGGGG
>DASQTT010000027.1:0-10481 GCA_035641735.1 Actinomycetota bacterium
CAGTCGGATCCCGCCTCGTGCCATGGCCGGTCAGGATAGGGAACGATGGTCTGCGCGATGCGTCCGCGGCTCCGCCCGTCGCCGATCTGGCGCCAGAAGCGATTCGTCCGGTTCTGGCTCGGCGAGAGCATCTCGATGATCAGCTCCAGCGCGATCCCGTGGGGCCTCGCGTTGGTCGCGCCAGCCCATACACGACGCGTGCTGTGGCTCTCGACGTCCTCGCCGGCGGGTTCTTCGGGGAGGCGGTGGGGCTCCGGCCCGCCGTCGTCGTGGCCGCGATCGGCTACGCGATCCCGTTCCTCTACGCGCTCACATCTTCGCCGCTCAGGACCGCCGGGGAAGCGACACGATCGAGTACACCGGAACCTGCCGAAGGGTGAGTCGCACGACCTCGTCGGACCCGGGCTCCGTCGCGACCGTGAGCTCGTCGCCGGGGCTGAACGGTCGCGCGTCGCCGGGCTCGAACGGTAGGCGTACGTCGAGCACGAGCTCGTCGAGTGGCGGCACCCGATCGCCCGCCTCGTCGTAGTCGTACCGGATCAGGTGCAGAGCGCACCCACCGTCGACCCGATGGAGCGCCACGGCGGCGTCGGTCCGTCCGTCCACCACCCGGACCTGGGGCCCAAGCGGCAGCTGGTCGAGCTCGAACCCGAACGCGTCGACGACCGTGACGTCCGGCCGCTCGAGCGATCCCCGCATCCGGTCGCCGAGGTTCGTGCCGAGCTCCCCCGCCACGACGACGCGGCCGCCTTCCTCGACGTATCCCTCCAGGAGCTCGGCCTGCCGCTCCGTCAGCTCGTGGCACCCCGGAATCACGAGGGTCCGATACCGAGCGAGATCCTCCGGCCCGAGCGAGTCCGGGCGCAGATCGCCGTCCGGGAAGAACAGGACGTCGTACGGCTGCACCGCGGCGCAAAGCAGCCGGCTCACCCGATCGAAGGGCAACACGTCGTCTTCGGCCATCACGTTCAGCCGGTTGTCGGCCGGGAGCTCCGCCGTCGAGCGGGTGACGGCGTTGCTCTCGAGCCCGTAGACGACGCCGACCTCCGCGTACGTCGGGTCGCGCCCGTAGAGGTGCTCGTGATCTGCGAGGAACGTCTGGATCTCGGTGACGAGGTCGTGTGGCGCGTAGAACGCGTCCTCGACCACGCTCCCCATCCAGGAGCCGTAGGGAGCGCTCATGTTCACGCCGAGCGCCGCGGCCTCGTACAGCGACTGGCGGAACCGGTCGTACATCCGGCCGCGCTTCAGGCCCTCGACCATCTCCAACACGATGCCGCCGTAGGGGTTCTCGACGACCACGAGGGGCTTGCGCCCCGCGAACCCGGCCGCGTAGCGGTACCACTCGGGGTACCGCCAGAGCGTGTTCCGCATCTCGGTGACGATCACGTCGACGAACGGCTCGATCGCGTAGTAGTGCTCGAACAGGTTGAAGAAGTTGCCCGAGATCAGGATCTCGCGGCCCATTCTCCGCGCGTGCTCCCGGGCGTAGTCCGCCAGCTCGCCGAAGTACCGCTTGATGTTCCTTCGCTGGAAGTCCGTGTAGTCGTAGAACATCGGCGTCGAGGACCAGTTCGAGCGGAAGTCGAACCCTCGGTCGAGCAGGTAGCGCCCGTAGTGGAAGTCGGACAGGTCCCCTCCGCGGAGGTCTTCGGGCAGCCCTTCCTCCGGTAACTCCCGCACGTACTCGCGGAATCCCCGCACGCACGTGTCGCAGAAGCACCCGCCGTACTGGAGCGACGTCAGCGGCACCTCGGCCTCGTCGAAATGGATACCCGCGACACCGGCGTCGATCTGCAGCCGGACGACCGCCTTCAGGTACTCCCGCCAGACCGGGTTGTTCCGGTCCATCATGAAGTTCCAGTGCTCTCGATCGGGACACTCGATCCAGAGCGCGTGGCACGGCTCGCCGTGGATGTCCCGCTGCGCGCATTCCTCGAGGATGTCCTCGACCGGCTGCCCCTGCGCGTTCAGCACCGGCTCCGGGAAGTACTTCGAGCGCGAGGCCCAGAGCTTCGGATACCGGTCCTGCCAGAACTCGCGCATCCCGAGCCAGTCCAGCTTCCCTGCGTCGCGGGTCTCATTCAGGGCCAGGACCGTGTCCTCGTCCTCGTTCAACTCGACCGGGTACTCCCAGGCGTGCTCGAAGACGACCCCGAACACCTTGATCCCACGCCGGCCGCACTCCTGGATGAACTCGGCATCGTTGAGGAATCCGTAGACGCGATAGCGCGGGGGGACCTCGCCGAACGCCTCCTCCTCGAGGTACGGGAGCGAGATGTTCCCGCCTCCGAGGGCCGCCCAGACGAGCATCGTCGCCCGGTACTCCTCGAGGTGCTCGATCATCCGGAGGCGCCGCGGCGGGAAGCTCGGGTGGTAGTTGTGCTGCCAGGGGAACCAGGCGTCGAAGTAGACGCCTCGTTCGATCGGAGCCTCCGACGTCAACGATCGCCTCGGATGGCCTCGCCGGTGTCGGGGTCGAAGAAGTGCAGGTGCTTCGTGTCGACGAGGATCTCGATCGCGTCGGTCTCGCCGGCCCGCGAGTCCGCGTCGAACCTCGCGATCCAGGGGGCCCGGGTGACGAGCTGCTCGAGCTCCTCGACGTCCTCGCCACGGTCGGCCGCGAGCTCCTTCGTGTCCTCCGTGAGGACGGGCGGGGCGTCGAGGGAGAAGTGGATCAGCACCTCCGACCCCATGTCCTCGCGGAGCTCGACGGTGATCTTGAATCGGCGGTCGGTCGGGGAGTCGGGCGCCAGCGCGGCGTCCTCCATGTCCTCGGGGCGCACGCCGAGGATCACGCGCCGCCCGTCGTACCCGGCCAGGGCCGGGCGGGCCGCAACCAGGTCGGGATCGACCGTGAGGCGGTTGCCCGCGAACTCGACCGTGAGCGCGCCGTTCGAGCGCGCGAGCGTTCCCTCGACCATGTTCATCGCCGGCGACCCGATGAAGCCGGCCACGAAGAGGTTGCGCGGGTTCCGGTAGAGGACCTGCGGCGAGTCGACCTGCTGCAGCGTTCCCAGCTTCATCACGGCGACCCGGTCGCCCATCGTCATCGCCTCGACCTGGTCGTGCGTGACGTAGATCGACGTGACGTCCACCTCGCGCTGCAGTCGCGAGATCTCCGCTCGCATCTGCACCCGCAGCTTCGCGTCGAGGTTCGACAGCGGCTCGTCCATCAGGAACGCCTGTGGCTCGCGGACGATCGCCCGTCCCATCGCGACCCGTTGGCGCTGCCCGCCGGAGAGCTGTCCGGGCTTACGACGGAGGAGGTCGAAGAGCGCCAGCGTCTTCGCGGCATCCTGGACGCGACCCTCGATCTCCGGCTTCTTCATCCGCCGGAGCCGGAGACCGAAGGCCATGTTCTCGAACACCGACATGTGCGGGTACAGCGCGTAGTTCTGGAACACCATCGCGATGTCGCGGTCCTTCGGGGCCACCTCGTTCACGACGCGATCGCCGATCCGGATCTCGCCTTCGGTGATCTCCTCGAGGCCGGCGACCATCCGCAGCGCGGTCGTCTTGCCGCAACCCGACGGTCCCACCAGAACGATCAGCTTCCCGTCCTCCACCTCGAGGTCGAGGGAGCGGACCGCGACGGTGCCCTCGGAGAAGACCTTGGTCACGTTGTCGAAGTAGATCCGAGCCATGTCGTTCAGTCCTCCTGCCGCTGGTTTCGTGGGGAGCCGTTCGGGGAGTCGCCGATCTCGACCGGCTCGTCCTCGAACCGGACCATCGTCACGTCTTCTCGGCCCGTGCCCTCGTGGATCAACACGATCGCGCGTGCCGGACCGTCGGCGGCGAGCGGCGCCCCGTGCCACACCGCCGCATCCATCACGACGCCCGAGCCGGGCGGCACGCGGAAGACCTCGAACCGCTCGAAGCCGGGGAGCCGACCCGGCTCTTCGGGATGCTCGGCCGGCGCCACGTACACGAGGCACGTTCCGGAGACGGGCACGATCGTTTCGAGGGTCCGCATGTGGCGCTCCGCCCAGTCGAAGCGCGGCGCGGCGGGCTCGAGGTCGAGGTAACCGACGCCCCACGGGCGACCGTCGCCTTCGAGCACCACGGTCTCCGCCCACCACGCCCATCCGGGGCCGGACGCGTCCTGCGCGCGATCCGGTCGCTCGATCACCCGGCCGTACGGACGGAACGCGTCGGCGGAGAGCTCGCGGATCGGCAGGCGCACGCTCATCCCTCGCCCCGTTCGCTTCGCGCTTCTGTCGCCTCGGCTGCGGTCAGGTCGAACTCGAACGACGCCCGGGGGACGAGGCGGGGCGGCCCGGCCAGCCCGGACGGCCTCGCGACGCCGTTGAGCAGGTTCGCGAGCGTGTTCGTCACGGCGATCGCGACCTCGTTCGTCCCCGGCGCGAGCACGTCCGTCACCTCGACCTCGTACGGATCCCAGAGACGGACGCCCGCGGGCCGGCCGTTCACGCTCACCTCGATCACGTCGTCGACGGTCGGCACCTCGAGGAAGACGCGATGCCCTTCGAAGCCGTCGGGCAGCTCGAAGGTGCGGCGATACGTGGCGGTTCCCGACAGGAAGGGATGTCCTTGCTCGGTCCAGGGCGCCGGCGACACCTCGTCCCGAGGCGCCGCGACGCGGTAGGCGTCCGGGTCCGACCCGGCCAGCGAGAACGTTCCCATCAGCTTCAGCCGGTCGACGATCCCTCCCGTCGGGCCCTCGACGACCAGCCGGATCGCCAGCTCGTTGCGCCCCTCGGTGACCTGGGGCGTGAGGTCGAGGCTCCGCATCTGCGCGTCGAAGCTGGCGCGCACGGGCGCCCTGGTGATCTCCGTGCCGTTCAGGTGGACCCGGGGGTCGGAGCCGTCGAACCCGTCGATCACGAGCTCCAGCCGGGACGGGACGGCGTCGACGTCGAACGCCGCCCGGTACCAGACCGGGATCGGGTACGGGCGGGAAGGCTCCGCGGCGAGCTGGTACGACCAGGCGCCGTGGCCGAGCGGAGTCCAGCCGTCGGGACCGGCGTCGTCGGGCGACGCTCCCACGGCGTCCTCGCGCTCCGGGCTCGCCTCCCACCGATCCAGGACCAGTGCGTTGAGCGATCCGAGCTCGAACCGCCACGGGCCGTCGAGCACGACCGGCTCGGGCAACGCTCCGGCTCGCGCGGTCGCCCGGGCCACGTGGCCGTTCACCCGGACGTCGATCCATCCCTCCTCGCTGGTCCCGGTGCCCCTCGCCGCCGCATCCGTCACCCGGTCGAGCAGGACGTTCGAGTCGACGATCCGCCGCCCCTCGGCGGCGCCGGCCACGACGAACGTGGAGCCGACGGGCGGGAACGTGAGGTCGAAGGACGTCCGACCGTCCTCGGAGCTGACGGGCCCGACCGGTCGCTCGAGGCCGTCGGTCGGGTCGAGCAGGATCGGCTGGACGTCGCCGGGGAGCGAGACGCGGGCCCGCTGCTCCTCCGAGGTCGGGTTCGTGACGAAGTACAGGTCCCGGTCGTCCTTCCGCCGGTGCAGCGAGAAGAGCTCGTCGTTCTCGACCACGAGGTCGGGCTCGATCAGCGCGCCGATCGCGCCGTCGAGCGCGTCGCGGAGCCGGCGCCCGCCCGCGCGGGCGTCCGCTGCGAGCTCCACGGCGTCGCCCTCGACGAACCCGCCGCCGTCGCGTTCGAACAACGACCGCAGACGGTCGGCCACGTCGACCAGACCGTCCGGCGACAACCCGCGGTCGGGCCGCAGCGCCACGCCGAGCGTCTTGCCGCCCCCGCCGGCGAAGCGCTCGAGCGCCTCGACCGTCGCCAGCTTGATGTGGGTCATCGGCGGCACCAGCACGAGCTCGTATTCCTCCTCGCCGACCCGCAGGCGGCCATCCTCGACGGTGGCTCCGGCCAGCACGTCCTCGTCGACGTAGTCGAAGTCGTGGTGCAGGCGCATCAGGACGTCCGTGATCGCGTTGAAGCCGGACTCGATCGCCTCCTGAGGCGGGGTGTAGCCCTGCGGCAGGTACTCGGCGAACATCGCGTTGATCGGCCAGACCACCGCGACCTTCGCGACGTGACGGCCGCCCGTGAGCGACTCCGACAGCCTCGACATGTACTCCGAGAACCGGCCGTAATGCTGCCACCACGGGTACTGGTAGAACATCGACGGCGGCCAGTCGCGCTTCCGCGCGCCCTCCAGCGTGTAGTGGAACCCGTGCGGGTTCAGCACGTTCACGCCCAGGACGAACTCCCAGTCGGCGATCCACTTCATGCGCTGCATCGTGGCGTCCATGAAGATCCCGCCGAACGACTCGCAGATCACGCGTTCCTTCCCGAAGTGGTGTGCGGCCGAGCTCGCCACCTTCAGCGCGACGTGCTGGTCGGGAGCCTCCCTGGTGCCGATCACCGGGTACAGGTGGTCGACGCCGACCACGTCCATGTTCGCGTAGTGCCGGAAGAGGTTGCCCTCGACCCGGACCATGCGGCGGAGCCACTCCTCGTACAGGAGGTGCGCCACGAACGTGACGCCGCGCGACCGGCACCACTCGTGGATCTGCCGGTAGTACGCGTCGGTGTAGAAGTCGGTGAGCGTCGTGAAGAAGTCGTGCCGCACCCGCGTCGTGTCCGGCGCGACGTCGAAGAACAGGTCCGGCAGGCGCGGCCGCAGGTCGTATCCGTTGCGCTCCGCGAAGCGCCGGAACATGTGCTTGGTCCACGGCAGCACGCTGTTGTCGGCGGCCGACAGGAAGTAGTGCATCGCCGGCTCGTCCGAATAGAAACCCACGACGTCGTCGGCGAAGGTCTCGCCGACCGCGTCGGCGTAGGGCTCGTAGCCGATCCTGAGGAACTCCGCCGTCGACTCGGGGTCGAGCGCGTCGATGTAGTAATCCGCCCGCTTCTCGACGATGTAGCACAGGCGCCACTCGCCGGGCGGGACCTCCCACGGCATCACCTTGCCGAAGGACAGGTTCGAGGTGAGGTCGAGGACCTTGCCGTCCTCGCCGATCGCGAAGGCCGCCACCGGATCGGACTTCTCGAAGTCGAGGTAGCGACTGTCCTCGCCCGTGAGGCACATGAACCACGGACCTCGGATCGTGAAGCTGATGCACTCGATGTACCGCTGCGCGAGATCCGGCCGCTCCTTCAGGACCCGCTTGTCCGCGGTGCCGCTGGGCCAGTTCATCTCGTCGTAGATCCACGTGGTCAGGCCGAGCCGCTTCGCCTCCTCGACCGCGAGCGCGATCCGCTCGAGGTAGGTCTCCCCGATGTACGGCACCTCGAGGCCGTAGCGCCCGTGCAGGATCACGCCCTGCATCCCCTTCTCACGGAGCTCCCCGAGCTGGTACCGCATCTCCTCGGGCTCGAGCTCCCCGTTCAGGAACCAGAACGGAAGGATCCCGAAGTCCCTCGACGGGTCGCGGAACGTCTCCGTGCTGAAGCGCCGCTCGCTCATGGGTGGACCACCGCCTTCACGAATCCAGGGGGCTTCTCGACGGCCGTACGGAACGCGTCGTCGATCCGGTCGAGCGGGAACCGATGCGTCACGAGCGGCTCCATCGCGATCCGCTTCGACGCGAGGAGCCGTCCGGCCCGCCGCATGCCGTGCATGATGACCCCGACGTCACGGAAATGGGCGTTCGCGATCCGGAAGGCCTTCCAGTTCCACGTTGCGAGGTCGACCTGACGCGGCTCGCCCTGGTGGTAGCCGGCGATCACGACCGTGCCGCTCATCCTCGTCACGTCCCCGAGCGCCGACAGCGCGGGCTGGGACCCCGTCGCCTCGATCGAGACGTCGACGCCGACACCGTCGGTGAGGGCATCCACGGTTTCGCTGAGGGACGTCTCCGCGACGTTGAGCACGTGGGTCGCGCCCAAGCCGCGAGCGCGCTCGAGCGCCTCGTCGCGGACGTCGGCGACGATCACGTGGCGCGGCGCCTGCTGCGCGGCGAGCTGGAGCAGCAACGAGCCCATGTACCCGGCGCCGATCACGAGGACGTCGTCGCCGACGCGGAGGTCCGTGAGCTCGATCGCGTTGATCGCGCACGCCAGCGGCTCCGCCAGCGAGAGCTCGACCGGCGTCCCGTCGATCGGGACGCAGTGCGCGGCGGGAAGCACGACCTGGTCGGCGTATCCGCGCGTCGTGACCCAGGCCGCGACGGCCTCGCCGACCGAGGGCCAGGTCACGTCGGGCCCGACCTGCTCGACGACGCCGGAGACCTCGTGGCCCGGGTACCAAGGCAGCGTCGCGTGGCCGCGCGCCCCACGCCACATGTCGAGCTCCGACGCGCAGACGCCGCAGACCGCCACGCGCAGGCGCACCTCGTCGCGACCGGGCGCCGGCACCGGCTCGTCCGCGAGCTCGAAGTGCCCGGGCTCGCGCAGGACGGCCACCCTCACGAGGTCGCTCCCTGGGGGACGAGGACGCGGACCGACGTCGCCTTCATCGGCAGGCGGATCGGCGCGCCGGGCTCGAACGTGAAGCGCTGCCCGCTCATCACGTCCTCGAGCGATCCGGCCGCGAGGAGCTGCTTCAGCGCGCGATCCGGCTGGATCGTCGGCTCGGCCGCGTCCGAGAAGTTCAGGACGACGAGGACCGGGCTGCCACCGGGGGCGGCAGGCCGGACGTACGCCACGACGCTTCCCCAGTCGGCCGTGAGCGGCCGCATCTCGCGGGACGAGAGCGCGGGGAAGCGCCGGCGCAGGCCGATCAGCTGGTCGTACCACTCGCGGAGGCCGTGCCGGTCCTCCCAGGGGATCGGGTCGAGGTCCGAGTACGGCTCGTAGCTGATCCCGATCTCGTCGCCCGCGAACAGCAGCGGGAGACCGGGCACGGTGAACTGGAGGGCGGAGGCCACACGCGTCATCTTCACGCCACGGCGGTCCACGAAGCGCTCGCCGGTGTCGTTGTTGTTCAGGAACCGCAGGACGATCGCGTCGCGCGGGTACCCGGCGCCCGTGTTCGTCAGCGTCGGCATCAGGATCGCCTGCATCTCCTGCGGGAACTCCCACAGGTTCGCCCACGGCCACTGGCCGGGGTGGTCGGTCCAGTCGTAACCCACGTCGAAACCGCTCCGGAAGTAGTAGCTCTCCCGGGCGGTCGCCTCGGCGAGCAGGAGGAGGTCCGGTTTGATGCGCTTCAGCTCCTCACGCCACTCGGGCCAGTAGTCGGGCGCCCGCCGCTCGATACCCCAGGCCGCGTCGACGCGGAACCCGTCGACGTCGAACTCGCGGATCCAATAGGCGAACGCCTCGGTGATCATCCGCCGGACCTGCGGGTTCTCGAAGTTCAGGTTCGGCAGGTAACTGTGGAAGATCTCGTCGTAGCTCGTGACTTCGCCGTTCTCGTCGCGATCGTAGAAGTCCCAGTAGTGCGAGCCTTCACCCTCGGCCTCCTGCGCGCGGTGGTACGGATGCTCGACCGACGTGTGGTTCGGAACGAAGTCGAGCATCACGTGCAGCCCCAGCGCGTGCGCCCGGTCCACCATGCTTCGGAACTCTTCGGCCGTTCCCCATTCCTCGTCCAGCGAGAAGTAATCGACGATGTGATACTCCTCGCCCTCGGCGCGGGTCGTGACGGGCGGCCAGAGCCACAGCGCGTCCACGCCGAGCTCCTTGAGGTACGGCAGCCGCTCCTCCACCGCGGCGGCGCCCCCGCCCCAGAGTCGATGGACCGGCGCGTACATGATCGAGCGGTCGATCCAGGCGGGGTGCTCGGTCATCATGTCGACGACGCGCGCCCGGCCGCCTTCGACGACGAAGTAGGTCAGGCTCGCGTCCGTACGACCCTCGGCATCGGTGACCTCGAGGCGGACGTGGAACTCGCCATCGCGCCCGGGCGCCCGGAGCTCGAGCCGTTCGCCTCGAACCTCGCCATCGAACGCTGCGCCGTCGGCGAGGGTGAGCCGAACGTCGCCCGGCCGCTGGCCGACGGCGACGCGCGGCGACCACACGTACCGCTCGATCGCGGCCTCGTCGACCTCGAACGGCTCGCTCCGCGAGCCGTCGAGGACCACCGTGTCGCCGCGGACGTTCACCTCGATCCGCGCCGTCGGGCGTGGCTCGAGCCGCCCCGTCAGCACGATCGGGTCGGTCTCGACCGCCTGGCCGCCGCTCGTGCACCGCGCGGCGATCTCCTGCTCGCCGGTCACGACCGGCACGACGAACGCGAAGCCGTCGGCGGTCGTCTCGACCTCGACGTCGACCTCCGCGCCGTTCACCAGCGCGACCCCGCCGTCGCACGCGCCGGACCCCTCGATCCTCTGGTCCCAGGCGAACACGTCCCCGCCGGTGGACACGAGGCGAACCCCCGGCTCGGCCGTCACGGACACGTCGCCGTCTCCCGTCGAGCCCGTGCAGCCGACCGCGACCACGGCCGTCGTGACCACCCCGATGACCGACCGCCGACGTTGCCGCGCGACGCCCACGTCCCCACCTAACCCTTGATCCCGGAGATCGAGATGCCGCGGACGAACTGCCGCTGGAACACGAAGAAGATCACGATCAGCGGGACCGTGCCGAGCACGGAGCCGGCCA
>DASQTT010000028.1:0-4214 GCA_035641735.1 Actinomycetota bacterium
GCTCGGCGTGGTCGTGATGACCGCGGCGCTCTGGCCGTCGCTGCGGTCGCTCGGTTACCGGATCCGCCTGCGCTTCGGTTGGCGTCACGAGGCAATGCGCCGGCTGGTGCGTCTCGCAGGCTGGGTGGCGCTCTACGTCGGGGTGAACCAGCTCGCGTACGTGGTCGTGATCGTCCTCAACAACCGGTTCGACGCCGGGCCGCAGATCTACACGACCGCGTACACCGTCTTCCAGCTCCCCCACGCGATCTTCGCCGTCTCGATCTTCACCGCGCTCCTTCCCGGTATGAGCGAGCGCTGGGCGACCGGCGACCCCGCCGGGGTGCAGGCGTTCGCGTCCCGGGGCTTGCGGGACACCGCCGTGATCGTCCTGCCCGCCGCGCTCGGCCTGATCGCGCTGGCCCGGCCGATCGTGCAACTCCTGTTCGAGCACGGCGCCGCCCGTCCCGTCGACACGATCGCGATCGCTCGTACGCTCCAGGGCTTCGCCGCCGGGCTCTTGTTCTTCTCGGTCTTCCAGCTCCTCACGCGCACGTTCTATTCGATGCAGGACACCCGAACTCCGGCGCTCGTGAACGTCGGGGCGGCGCTCGTGAACGTCTCGGCGGCCCTCCTCTATATCGGACCGCTCGACCTCGGGCTGCGTGGGATGGCCCTGGCGCACGCGACGTCCTATCTCGTCGGCGCCACGCTGCTGTTCCTGGTGCTGCGCGCGAGGCTGGGGAGCCTGGACGAGCGCGCGATCGGACGCACGCTCGCGAAGGCGGCGGTGGCGGCCGTCCTCTCGGCCGTCGCTGCGCTCGCGGTCGTCGCGGCCTGGCCGATCTCGACCGACGCGTCGATCCCTCTCCAGACGGCTCGACTGGGCGCCGCGATCGTCGCCGGGATGCTGGTGTTCCTGATCTCGGCCCTTATCCTGCGGGTCACGGAGGTCGATGACCTGCGGAGAGCCCTCCTCAGGAGGTTCCGCGGATGAAGCTGCTGCGCGACGAAACCGGACTCATCGGCAAGATCGCCATCGTCTGGCTCTTGGTCCTCGTTCTCCTGGGGGTCGGGGCGATCGACGCAGCCTCGATCGCGTTCACGACGTACAAGCTCTCCGATGTCGGATCGGCGGCCGCCTCGGAGGGCGCGTTGACCTTCAAGCGGACGCAGGACGTCCGCGACGCCTGCGAGCGCGTCCAGCAGGTCGTGACGAAGGAGGACCCGGCGGTGAGGCTCACACAGGCCGGGTGCAGCGTGGAGCGCCCCACGGGACTCGTCACGGTCGAGGTCAGGAAGCGGGCGAGCACCCTGGTCGCGGAGCGGATCCCGTGGACGGAGGAGTTCGCGCTCGTCGAGGTCTCGGAGACCGCCGGACCGCCGTCCCTGTAGCGTTCCCCCGGTGGACGGTCCGGAGACCGACGAGGATCTCGTCCGCCGCTTCCAGGACGGGAGCGACGCCGGCGCCCTCGACACGCTCGTGGAGCGCCATCAAAGCCGCGTCTACAACCTCTGTCTCCGGGTGCTCGGCGACCCCGACGAGGCGGCCGACGCGTCCCAGGACGCCTTCGTGTCCGCGATCCGGAAGCTCCACACGTTCCGCGGCGAGGCCGCCTTCACGACGTGGCTGCACCGGGTCACGGTCAACACCTGCTACGACTCGCTCCGGCGCAAGCGGCGCCGTCCGCTCCTCCACGTGCTCGACGACGAGGGCGAGGAACGGCCCGACCCGGCTCCCCCCGTCCCCGACCACGCCGAGCGCGTCGGCCTCTCGATCGACGTGGAACGAGCCCTCCGGACCGTCCCCGACGAGTTCCGTGTGGTGCTGGTGATGGCCGATGTCGAGGACCTTCCCTACGACCGGATCGCCGACATCCTCCAGATCCCGGTGGGGACCGTGAAGTCCCGGGTCTTCCGAGGTAGGGCCGCGCTCGGGCGGGCTCTCGGGGTGGGGGAACCGGCCGATCGGTCACGGACGTCAGAGGAACAGGCATGAATCATCCTTCCGATCTGCTCGCCGACCTGCTGGACGGGACCCTGGACGCGGACACCCGCGCCGGGGTCGAAGCGCATCTGTCCACGTGCGAGGTCTGCCGCGAAGACGTGGAGGCCGCGTCGGCAGGCCGGGATGCCTTGCGCAGCCTGGGATCGGCGCCGGCCCCGGCGGACCTTCGGGATCGGATCGCTGGGGCGGCAAGCGCCGGGGGTGACGCCGCGAGCGGCCCGCCCGGTTGGTACCGCTGGGCCGGCGTCGCCGCCGCCGCCGCGTTGGTCGCCGTGATCGCGGTGTCGCTCCCCAACCTCGGCGGCAACGCGGGGCCGGCCGACGCCCCGGGCCAGTTCGAGTCGGTGGGGTCCGGGGTCGGTACCGCCTCCGCCGAGGACGCGGTCGCCGTCGAGGAGCAGGACGACGTCGACTACCAGCAGGACGATCTGGCGGCTCTCGCGTCGGGGGCCGACGAGCGCGGGCCGGGGGCCGAGAGCGTCGCCTTGGACGCGGGTGTGAGTCAACAGGCCTCGGCCTGCGTCACGCGAGCCTTCGAGCAGCAGCCCTCCGGCCGGATCGTGCGGCTGATCCGGGCGCGGTTCGAAGGACGCCGCGCCTACGTGGCCGTCTACCTCGAGGGCCCCGGCGCGGACGAGCAGCCGGACACCGCCACGGTCTGGGTCGCCGCTCTCGACGACTGCTCGATCCTCTCGTTCGCCCAGGCGAGGATCTGAGGCCGGGAAGCTCCGCTGACGTCTGCGCGTTCAGGGCTGTGGGAGGATGACGCGCTGATGGCAGACGGCACCAACGGGGTTCGCAACCTGATCGTGATCGGCTCGGGCCCGGCCGGCTTCACGGCCGCGCTCTACGCGGCCCGAGCGAACCTCGAGCCCCTGGTCCTGAAGGGGATGGAGGCCGGCGGACAGCTGATGCTGACCACCGACGTCGAGAACTACCCCGGCTTCGCCGACGGCATCCTCGGCCCCGAGCTGATGGACCAGATGGAGAAGCAGGCCGCCCGGTTCGGCTCGGAGATCCTGCCGGTCCATGTGACCCGCGTCGACCTCTCGCAGCGCCCCTTCGGGGTCTGGGCCGGGGACCAGGAGTGGCGCGCCCGCACGGTCGTCATCGCTACGGGGGCGACCGCTCGGTGGCTGGACGTTCCCGGCGAGCAACATCTCCGGGGACGCGGGGTCTCCGCGTGCGCCACGTGCGACGGCTTCTTCTTCCGCGGTCGCGAGCTGATCGTGGTCGGTGGCGGCGACTCGGCGATGGAGGAGGCGACGTTCCTCACGAAGTTCGCGTCGAAGGTGACGATCGTCCACCGCCGGGACGAGTTCCGGGCCTCGAAGATCATGCAGGAGCGCGCGCTCGCGAACCCGAAGATCGAGGTCGCCTGGAATCGCGAGATCGTGGAGATCCTCGGGGACGACGCCGTGACCGGCGTTCGCGTCCGCGACACCGTCACCGGCGAGACCGAGGAGCGTTCGACCGACGGCGTGTTCATGGCGATCGGCCACACCCCCAACACCGAGCTCTTCGGTGAGTGGTTGGACCTCGACCCCGAGGGGTACGTCGTGGTCCAGGAACCGCGGACGCGGACTTCGGTCGAAGGTGTCTTCGCGGCCGGCGACGTGACGGACCGGGTGTACCGTCAGGCCGTGACCGCGGCGGGACAGGGATGCAAGGCCGCGATGGATGCGGAGCGGTTCCTCGAGGCGGAGGCGCACGCGAAGGCCTAGGGGAATCCTGCAACCCCCCGCGACGTTCTTCAACGGGAAGAACCGCTCGACCTCGAGCGGGACGGAAGGAGAGAGACGATGGCGAGCATCGGAGCGGTGACGGACGCGGAGTTCCAGGACACGGTGCTCGAGTCGGAGACCCCGGTCCTCGTGGACTTCTGGGCCGAATGGTGCGTCCCCTGTCACATGGTGTCCCCGGTGGTCGAGGAGATCGGTCAGGAGAAGGGCGCGGCCCTGAAGGTCGCGAAGCTGAACATCGACGACAACCCCGACGCCACGCGGACGTACGGCGTCATGTCGATCCCCTCGCTGATCCTGTTCAAGTCGGGCAAGGAGGTCGCTCGCGTCGTGGGCGCTCGCCCCAAGGACGCGATCCTGCGAGACCTCGATCCCCATCTGACGTAGGACGTCCGACCTGTCGGCGGTTGCCGCCGCATCGGACGGCACGCAGACTCGTCGCACGATGCGCGTCTACGGTCGGGATGAGCGCGGACCGGAGGTCG
>DASQTT010000029.1:0-5037 GCA_035641735.1 Actinomycetota bacterium
GGTCGACGCCCGGACGCTGGCGGAGCCGCGCGCAGTCGCGGACGGGCGGATGCCAATTGCAGTGTCCGCCGTCACCGCAAGGTCCACGAGCGCGCTGGCTTCCGTCTGGAGCTGCTCGACGGTCGCCCGGCGTTCCGGCGCCCGGACGGGTCGCCGCTGGAGGACCGAGGCCCTCCGTAGCTCAGACCTAGCCGACCGAGCCCTCCATCTGCAGCTCGATCAAGCGGTTCAGCTCGACCGCGTACTCCATCGGCAGCTCGCGCGTGATCGGCTCGATGAAGCCGTTCACGATCATCGCGGTCGCCTCTGCCTCCGAGAGCCCCCGGCTCATAAGGTAGAAGAGCTGGTCGTCTCCGACCTTCGAGACCGTGGCCTCGTGGCCCAGCGCGGCCGTCTCGTCCTCGACCTCGATGTACGGGTAGGTGTCGGACCGTGACTCGTCATCCAGGATCAGCGCGTCGCAGCGGACCGTGGACTTCGCGTGGTGCGCGTCGGGCTCGACCCGGATGAGACCGCGGTACCCGGTCCGTCCTCCGTCCTTCGACACCGACTTCGAGTTGATCACGCTGGTCGTGTACGGGGCTGCGTGGATCGCCTTCCCGCCGGCGTCCGTGTGCATCCCTTTGCCGGCGAACGCCACCGACAGCACCTCGCCGCGCGCGCCCTTGCCGAGCAGGTAGATGGACGGGTACTTCATCGTGACCTTCGAGCCGATGTTGCCGTCGATCCACTCCATCACGGCGTCCTCGTAGGCAGCCGCGCGCTTGGTCACCAGGTTGTAGACGTTGGTCGACCAGTTCTGGATGGTCGTGTATCGGACCCGGGCACCCTTCTTCGCCACGATCTCGACGACGGCGGAGTGCAAGGAGTCGCTGGTGTAGATCGGCGCCGAGCAGCCCTCGACGTAGTGCACGTAGGAGCCCTCGTCGGCGATGATCAGCGTCCGCTCGAACTGGCCCATGTTCTCGGCGTTGATCCGGAAATACGCCTGCAGCGGGATGTCGACCGCCACACCCGGCGGCACGTAGATGAACGACCCGCCCGACCACACCGCGGTGTTCAGCGAGGCGAACTTGTTGTCGTTGGCGGGGATGATCGTCCCGAAGTACTCCTTGACGAGGTCCGGGTAGTCACGGAGCGCGGAGTCCATGTCGGTGAACAGGACGCCGATGTCGTCCAGCTCCCTCTTGATCTTGTGGTAGACGACCTCGGACTCGTACTGGGCGGACACGCCGCCGAGGTACTTCTTCTCCGCCTCCGGGATCCCCAGCTTGTCCCAGGTGCCCCGGATGTCCTCCGGCAGGTCCTCCCAGTTCTGGGCCTGCTTCTCGGTGGAGCGGATGAAGTAGTAGATGTTGTCGAAGTCGATCTCGGAGAGGTCGGCGCCCCACCAGGGCATCGGGCGGGCGTCGAAGTGCTTCAGGGCCTTCAGGCGGTACTTCCGCATCCAGTCGGGCTCGTCCTTGAGCGCGCTGATCTCCTCGACGACCTGCGCCGAGAGACCCCGCTTGGGCTCGAAGACCGCGTGCGAGGGGTCCTTCCAGTCGAAGCGGTAGCCCTTGGAGAGCTCCTTGAGGTGTTCTTCCTGGCTGACGGCCATGTCGCTCCTCGGATCGGGTGCGGGCGGTCACCCCCAGGGTACCCGCGCGTGCTCCCTGAAGTCTACTTGGTAGGTCGGATTCGGGGTCCCGAGCACGGGGGCCCCGGTGTTGAGGCGGCGGGCCGCTCCCTTCGGCTCAGCCCTTCTCGACCGGGGCCCCTACGAGGGACCCGTACTCGGTCCAGGAGCCGTCGTAGTTCTTGACGTTCTCGAACCCCAGCAGCTCCTGGAGCGCGAACCAGGTGTGCGAGGACCGCTCCCCGATGCGGCAGTACGCGATCACCTCGCCCTCGCCGGTGGTCCCCTCTGCCGCGTAGAGCTCACGCAGCTCGTCGGCCGATTTGAACGTCCCGTCGTCGTTCGCGGCCTTCGCCCAGGGGATGTTCGCGGCGCCGGCGATGTGCCCCGGAACCTGGGCCTGCTCCTGCGGCAGGTGGTCGGGGGCGAGCTTCTCGCCGCGGAACTCCTCGGGCGAGCGGACGTCGACGAACCGGGTGTCCGAGCCCACCTTCGACAGGACCTCGTCCCGCATGGCCCGGATCTCCGGCCGCTCCGACCCCGAGATGTGGTAGCCGGTCGGCTGGGGCGACGGGACCTCCTGGGTCAGCTGCCGGCTCTCGAGCTCCCACTTCTTGCGCCCGCCGTCCAGCAGCCGCACGTCGTCGAACCCGCGGAGCTTCAGGAGCCAGTAGGCGTACGCCGCGAACCAGTTGTTGTTGCCCCCGTAGAGCACGACGGTCGCCTCTGGTCCCACGCCGGCCGCCGAGAGCAGCTCCGAGAACCCGGCCTGGTCGCGGTAGTCCCGTCCCGTCTCCGTGTGCAGGTCCGTGGTCCAGTTCCACGCGACGGCGCCCCGGATGTGCCCCTTCTCGTAGGCGCTCGTGTCCTCGTCCACCTCGATCGCTCGCACGTTCGGATCGTCGAGGTGCTCCTCGAGCCAGTCGGTGCTCACCAGCACCTCCGGCTTCGCGTAGTCCCCCATCTGGCGCTCCTCCCTTCGGATCGATCGGATCGGTCCGGAACGGACGAAGCGGCCGCCTCGGCGGCCGCTTCGGAAAGATCGGAACTCGGCTAGATCGCGGGCGCGGGCCGCGCGCGTCGCGACTCGCACGCCCGACAGCACAGGCGGGATGGGATCATCGCGCCCACCAGCCCTCGCGCCCGCGTGCGGACCATCCCCACCTCCTAGAACATCCCGAGGGCAGCCTTGGCCTCGTCGGACATCATCTCGGGGCTCCACGCCGGGCGGAGCACCATCTCGGGCCGGACCTCGCCGATCCCCGGGACGGCGGCCAGGAAGGCCCGCATCTGGTCCTCGATCAGCGGACCGATCGGACACCCCATCGTCGTGAGGGTGTATTCGATGTCGACGTCGCCCTGCTCCGAGACCTTCACCTCGTACACCAGCCCCAGGTCGACGATGTTGATCCCCAGCTCCGGGTCGACCACGCTCTTCAGCGCCTCACGGACGCGGTCCTCCGTCGGCGCTTCCTGCGTTTGCGGTATCACGGTTTCCTGCTCGGGCATGAGCGTCCCTGCGTGTTGATGAGACTATCCTTAGCCCCAGATTACCTCGCGGACGCGAAGGAGCGTCTCCCGCCGATGGCATCGATCCGGGCACTCATCGTGGACGATCACCCTGTCACCCGAGAAGGGTTGCGGACGGCCTTGTCGATGTCGGACGACGCCGTCGTGGTCGTCGGTGAGGCCGCGAGCGGAGAGGAAGCGGTCACGGCGGTCCGTGAGCTGTCGCCAGACGTGGTCTTCATGGACGTACGCATGCCGGGGATGGACGGGATCGAAGCCACCCGGAGGATCCGCGAGGCCTCCCCCGAGACCCGCGTGATCCTGATCACGATCGACGAATCCAGGGGGGCGATCTCCGATGCGATCCAGGCCGGCGTCTCCGGCTACCTCCTGAAGGACGCCTCTCCGGAGGACCTCGTCGGGGCCGCCCGCAACGCCGTCGAAGGAAACGCGGTGATCCACCCGCAGCTCACCAAGACCTTCATCGAGGAGGTGCACCTCGCGGAGGTCGAGGGCACGAAGGCGATGCCGCTCTCGAAACGCGAGCGGGAGATCCTCCAGAAGGTGGCCGACGGCGCCACCACTCGCCAGGTCGCGACCGACCTCGGGATCTCCCCGCACACCGTGAAGACCCACCTCGAACGGATCTTCGAGAAGCTGGGCGCGAACGACCGGGCCCAGGCCGTAGCGATCGCGATCCGCACGGGCATCGTCCGCTAGACCCCCTCCGTTCGCCGGGGCCCTCAACCGGGATGGGGGAAGGCCGATATCCCCCGTAGATGCCCACCACCGTGCTGCTCTGCGACACCGCCGACGAGGTCGCCCGGTTCCAGTACCACCTACTCCGGGAGCACGACCTCGAGGTGGAGGTCACCACCGACGCGTTCCGCGGGGTGGAGGCAGCCGTCCGATCGCGGCCGGACGTGATCGTCGCGGAGCTCACGCTCGAGGGCCTGGGAGGCGCCGAGCTGGTCAAGCGGTTCCTGGCCTCCTCGCCGGCGTCGCGGTTCGTCGCGCACACGATGGTCCGCGACCCGGTCCGGGTGACGGAGGTCCTGGCGGCGGGCGCGTCCGGCTACGTGCTGAAGGAGGACCCTGTCGAGGACTCCGTCCGGGCGATCCGCGCGGCGGCCACGGGCGCCGTGACGCTCTCGGGACAGGTGGCGGGCCTGCTGTCGAGCGAGCTCGCCCGAGCGGTGATCCGCTCGCGAGAGCTCGAGACCGAGCTCACCGCTCTGCGCGCCGATGTCACGCAGGGCTCCACGGCGAAGGCCGACTTCCTCTCCAATATCTCGCACGAGCTGCGCACGCCGGTCACCGTTGCGAAGGGGATCGCCTACGTGCTGAAGAACCCCTTGGTCCCAGAGGCCGAGCGCGACGAGTTCCTGGAACAGCTCACGGGATCCCTCGACAAGCTGATGGGCATCGTCGACGAGATCATCACGCTCTCCGAGCTGGAACGAGGCACGTTCGAGCTGACCCTGACCGAGTCGGATCTGGCGCCGCTCGTGCGACACGCGCTGGACGAGGTGCGCAAGCGCTATCCCGGCACGCCGATCGCCGCGGAGGTTCCCGACGGGCTGCTCTGCGTCTCGGACGGACCTCGGATCGGCTCCGTCGTCCGGGAGCTCCTGGACAACGCCTGCCGGTATTCGCCGTTCGGTCGGACGGTCGAGCTCGTCGCCCGCGACCTGGCCGAGGGCGTCACCGTCCTGGTCACGGACCGCGGCGAGGGATTGGACCGGGCGGTCGCCGCGAAAGCCTTCGAGCAGCCGTTCTCCACCGGCGAGGGCATCCTGAACAAGGAGAAGGCCGGCGCCGGCACCGGGCTCCACCTGGCCCGACAGCTGATCGCCCAGCACGGCGGGGTCATGTGGGTCGACCCCGTCCCGTCCGGCGGCACCCGCGTC
>DASQTT010000030.1:0-5579 GCA_035641735.1 Actinomycetota bacterium
GGGGCGGCGACCAGGCGCTCAGCCACGGTCCCGCTCGGGGCCGGTCAGGCGAGCGGCCGCCGTCCGCGCGCGTCGGCCCGCCCGGGCGAGCCCGGTGCGAGGGAGCTCGTCCGTGGCACGGCTCCGCGGCGGCATAAAGGCACCGACATCGTCGATCGCTGGCGCTTCCGGGGAGCCTCGGGACGGCCCCGCGCAGTATAGGCCGGGACCCGGATCGCTTAGATCGGCTGGCGTTCGTCCCAGTCCCTGGTCACGAACAGCCAGAACGCGAGGCCCGCGAAGTCCCCGTAACGGCGGAACCTTCGCTCGATCTGCCGGTCGGAGACCGACGCCCGGCGCTTGCCGAGCCGCGCGTACGTCGGCCGGGTCCAGGAGTCCAGGATCAGCCTCGAGTGCCGGCCGAGCGTCATCATGATGTGGGCCGCCGCGTACGGCCCGACGCCCGGGATCGCCAGGAGCGCCGTCTCGAGCTCCGGGTCGGGGAGCGCGTCCGGCGATGCGCTCGTCCACGACTCCAGGTCGAGCGATCCGTCGTCGACCGCCCGGGCCAGCGCGATCAGGTAGGCGCCGCGGTACCCGGCGCGCACGACGTCCCGATAGAAGGACTCCGGAGCGGCGGCCATGGCCGCGGGCGTGGGGAAGGCGTTCGTCAGCGGGCCGTCGCCGCCGAGCGCGGGATCGCCCAGATGCGTCACCAGCGCGTTCACCATCCTCACGGTGGCGCCCCACGCGCAGTTCGTGGTGCAGATCGTCTTCACCACGTCCTCGTAGACCGTGGGCGAGCGGAGCATCCGGCCCGCGCCGGCGGTGACCCACGCGAGGTCGGGGTCGTCCTTCGCCTGCAGGTAGAACGGCGAGAGGTCCTGGTCCAGCCGCAGGACGTGGGCGGCCGCGTCCCTCGCGGTCTTGAGCACGTTGGGCCCGGGCCGCGGGCCCAACACGTCGAGCCGGGCGAAGCCTTTCGGTCCTTCCGAGATCCGGATCCGGCGCGGCCGGCCGCGCGGGACGCGGATCGTGAGCGCCAGCGTCCGACGCTCCTCGTCCAGCGCCGTCGGAGCGAGGCCGGCGAACCCGTGCGAGATCAGCGTGCGCCAGAGATCGACCGGTTCGCCGCCCGGCGCCCGGAGCGCGAGCCGGATCGAGGTCATCGCACCGTCTCCATCCGCGGTCTCACCAGCGTCGGACGATATCGAAGTCCTCTCCGGGACCAGGGCACCTAGACTCGGTCGGTGCTCGAGTTCACCGACTGGGCGATCGAGATCCTCTCTCGGGCGGACGCGGCCGCCCGTCGCTTCAACCCGGACGCCCGGGTCCGAGTCGTGCGCGACGGCGCCGGCGTCCGCTTCGAGTTGACCGACGAAGCGAGTCCGCACGACCTCGTGATCGACCACCCGTCCGGCTTCACGCTCCTCGCGGAGCCGGGGCTCGAGGGAACGGTCGATGTCGTCGAACCCCACGACCGCCTGATCCTCCGCACTCCCGACGACCGGGAGCGCAGCGTCCGTCAGCACTCCTGACCTGTCGGAACAGCGCGGAGCGGGGGCTACACTTGCCGTCATGACGCAGAGCGGGGCCTTGCGGGCCGTGGGCGGCGCGGGGCCCGTGCTCCTGATCGGCGGGGCGGAGGACAAGTTCCGCGAGAAGGTGATCCTCTCCAGCTTCGCGCAGCACTCCGGCGGACCGGACGGCCACGTGGTGGTGATCTCGACGGCCTCGAGCCTCGGTGAGGTGGCCACGGCCACGTATCGGGACCTCTTCCTCGGGCTCGGCATCGGTCGCGTCAGCGGGATCCACCCGGAGGAGCGGAAGGACGCCGCCGAGGCCGAGGCGGCCCGGCTGCTCTCCGACGCCACGGGCATCTTCCTCACGGGCGGGAACCAGTCACGGCTCACGCAGGTCGTCGCCGGAACGCGCCTGGCCGACGCGATCTCGAACGCGCACGACCGCGGCGTCGCCATCGCCGGCACCAGCGCCGGCGCCTCCGCGCTCGGTTCGCACATGGTGGCGTTCGGGCGTCCGGGCTCCACCCCGAAGCACCGGATGGTCCATCTGGCCGCCGGTCTCGGGATCGTTCCCGGCGTGCTCGTCGACCAGCACTTCGAGCAACGTGGCCGGATCGGCCGTCTCCTGGCGCTCGTCGCCCAGTCCCCGTCCTTGCTCGGGCTCGGCATCGACGAAGACACGTGCGCCGTGGTCGCCGCCGATCGCACCCTTTCGGTGATCGGTCGAGGCGCGGTCACGATCGTGGACGGATCGCACGTCGCGACCGACGCCTACCGCGCGAAGGGCTACCGCCCCGTCATGGTGAGCGGCGCCGTCCTGCACTCCCTGCCCTCGGGCTACCGGTTCGACATGCGCGCCCGCGCGCTGCTGCCCACACCGGACGCCGTCGAGGACGGGGAGGCCTCGACGTGAGCGAGGCCGTCTCGTCGAAGGGTCGAGCCCGGACGGAGACGGCGGGCACGCGTCGCGACCGCGAACGCAAGCGGCGCGCGTCGCCCCCCGCCTCCGCGCCCGAGCCGGACCTCCGGATCGTCCAGTCGCAGGTCTTCCGGGGACCGAACTACTGGTCCTACGAGCCCTGCATCCGGATGCTGGTCGACCTCGGATCCCTTGAGGACTGGCCTTCCAACCGGATCCCCGGGTTCAACGAGGGTCTGCTCGAGTTCCTCCCCGGCGTCGGGCATCACTCCTGCTCGGTCGGTCGGCGCGGCGGCTTCGGCGAGCGACTGGTCGACGGGACCTGGCTCGGCCACGTCGCCGAGCACGTGGCGCTCGAGCTGCAACGCGAGACCGGCGCCCACATCTCTCGGGGCAAGACCCGCGGATCGGGCGAGACGGGCCGCTACAACGTGATCTACGGCTACGGCGAGGAGACCGTCGGCGTCGAGGCCGGCGCGCTCGCCGTCCGGCTCGTGAACCACCTGGTGAAGGCGGAGGAGGGGTTCGACTTCCTGGCCGAGCTGGAGCGGCTGATCAAACTCGCGGAGCGACGGGCGTTCGGGCCGTCGACGCAGGCGATCATCGACGAGGCGGCCTCGCGCGACATCCCGTGGATGCGTCTGAACGAGGCGTCCCTGATCCAGCTGGGCCAGGGTCGGTACCAGCAGCGGATCCGCGCGACGATGACCTCGCTCACGTCGGCGCTGGCCGTCGACATCGCGTCGGACAAGAAGATGACGAACCAGCTGCTCGGTGCGGCGGGGCTCCCCGTGCCGCGAAGCGTCGTCGTGCGGTCGGCGGACGAGGCCGTGACCTCGGCGGAGCGGATCGGCTACCCGGTCGTCATCAAGCCGCTCGACGGCAACCACGGCCGCGGCGTGGGGCTGAACATCGGGGACGAGGGCTCCGTGCGCCGGGGATTCGAGCGAGCGATCGCCGAGTCGCGAGCCGGCCGGGCCGTGATCGAGACGTTCGTCCAGGGCAACGACTACCGCGTGCTGGTGATCGGAGGCCGGATGGTCGCGGTCGCCGAGCGGGTGCCCGCGCACGTGGTCGGCGACGGCGAGCACAGCGTCCGCGAGCTCGTGGAGCTCACGAACGCCGATCCCCGTCGCGGGATCGGGCACGAGAAGGTGCTCACGCGGATCGCGGTGAACGAGAAGGCCGAGGGGCTCGTCCGATCCCAGGGCTTCGGGATGGACGACGTGCCGCCGGCAGGGAGGCAGGTCCTGCTCGCGTCGACCGCGAACATGTCGACCGGCGGGATCTCGATCGATCGGACGTGGGAGGCCCACGAGGACAACATCGAGATCGCGGAGGAGGCGGCGCGGGTCGTCGGGCTCGACGTCGCCGGCATCGACTTCCTGGCGCCGGACATCTCGCTGCCGGTCCGCGAGACGGGTGGCGCGATCGTGGAGGTGAACGCGGCGCCCGGGTTCCGGATGCACACGAACCCCACGGAGGGCGAGGCGCAGTACGTCGCGAAGCCGGTGATCGACTCGCTGTTCCCCCCGGGTTCGCCGTCGCGGATCCCGATCGTCGCCGTCACGGGGTCGAACGGGAAGACCACGACCACGCGGATGATCGCCCACATCTTCCGCGGGTTGGGCAAGAAGGTCGGGATGACCTCGACCGACGGTGTGTACATCGACGAGCGGTTGGTGAAGCGGGTGGACGCGTCCGGGCCGAAGTCGGCGCAGATGGTGCTGCAGAACCCGCGCGTCGACATGGCCGTCTTCGAGGTCGCACGCGGCGGGATCCTCCGCGAGGGGCTCGGGTACGGCCGGAACGACATCGGCGTCGTCTTGAACGTGACCGGAGACCACCTGGGGCTGCGCGAAGTCGAGACGCTCGAGCAGCTCGCGGCCGTGAAGCAGGTCGTCATCGAGGCCGTCCCGAAGACCGGCTGGGCGGTCCTGAACGCCGACGACCCCCTCGTGCTCGAGATGCGCCGGCATTGCAGCGGCCAGGTGATCTTGTTCTCGATGCAGGAGAAGCACGAGCTCGTCGATCGTTGGATCCGGCGTGGGCGGAAGGCGATCGTGCTCGAGCGGGGACCGCTCGGGGAGCTGATGGTCCTGAAAGAGGGCCGCCGGTCGTCGCCGATCGCCTACGTGCACATGCTCCCGGCCACGTTCGACGGCCGCGCCCGCATGATGGTCCAGAACGCGATGGCTGCGGCCGCGGCGGCGCATGCGGCCGGCGCGCACCTGCACGACATCCGCCAGGGGCTCCGATCCTTCACGACCTCGATCTACCAGGCTCCCGGCCGCCTGAACCTCTTCGAGCTCGACGGGATGAAGGTCGTCCTCGACTACGCGCACAACGCGGCCGGGCTGGAGCAGCTCGGCGACTTCGTCGACCGCCTGACCTCGGACGGTGCGATCCGCGAGCGCCCCGGGGAGGCCGCGCGGGCGGCGAACCTCGTGGTCGGCGTCGTGGCCACGGCCGGAGACCGGCGTGACGAGGACATGCGCGAGCTCGGCCGCGTCGCCGCCCGGCACTTCGACATCGTGATCGTGCGCGAGGACCGGAACCCGCGGGGCCGGGAGAAGGGCGAGACGGCCGAGCTCGTGGTCCAAGGGGTCCGAGAGGCGATGGAGGAGGGGGACGCGCGCGCCGGCACCGTCGAGATCGTGCTCGACGAGATGCACGCTGCTCGGAGGGCGTTGGACCGCGCGAGACCAGGCGACGTCGTGGTCCTGTGCGTCGACTACGCCACCGAGGTCTACAAGGAGCTCGAGGAGCGACGGGGGAGCGCGACGCCCGCGGCCCTCCGGCCGTCCGAGCGCGGCCTGATCGAGGCCGTGGGTGGCGACGCCGACCTCATCGATCTCTCGTCCGTGCCTCGGTGAGGATGGACGTCCGCCTGATCGCCGAGGATCTTCGCGCGCGCCGCGACGAGCTGGCCTCGGAGCTCGGCGTCGTCACCACCGTCGAGCGCGATCCGGACGCCTCGGTGTCCTTCGGCAAGCGGGTGGGAGACGGGACCACCGAGGCCGTCGACCGGCTGAATCGCGTCGGGACGGCGCGGGAGCTCGAAGCGATGCTCCGAGACGTCGATCGCGCGCTCGCGAAGGTCGAGGAGGGTACCTACGGGATCTGCGACCGGTGCGGCAGGCTCATCCCGGAGGTCC
>DASQTT010000031.1:0-3077 GCA_035641735.1 Actinomycetota bacterium
AAGACGCTCTCGGAGGAGCTCCAGGTCTTCCGCGTGGACCAGCTGCAGCGAGCCGCCGACTCGCTGGAGGAGGACGCGGCAGCGCTCCGCGAGCTCGGCGAGCGTTCGAGTGCGGTCGCCGTCGAGGGCGTCGTGGATGCGGTCCACACGTACCGAGAGGTCGCGAACGGGGGCGGCGACACCCAAGCCGCGTCGGAGGAGTTCCTGGTGGCGCTGGACGCGATCGACTGGTGTCCGTGACACCTTTCGCCTAGCACTCGCGGCCGGAGAGTGCCAGTAGCATGAGGCCATGGCAGAGCGCCCCGAGCTCGGCTCTCGCAAGGCCGCCGTCCTCCACGCGGTCGTGGAGGCGTACGTCCGGTCCGGCGAGCCCGTGGGATCGGAGACGATCGCCGAGGCGGCCGGCCTGGGCGTCTCCAGCGCCACGATCCGGAACGAGATGGCCGCGCTCGAGGAGTTGGGCTACCTCAGCCACCCGCACACCAGCGCGGGCCGGATCCCGACGGACCTCGGATACCGGCACTACGTGGACTCCCAGCCGCACGGGGGGGTTCGCCTCCGGGACGCGCACCGCCGGGCGATCGCCGGCTACTTCGCCGAGGCGATCCTCGACCTCGAGGAGGTCCTGAAAGGCTCGGTGCAGCTCCTCAGCCGCTTGACCCAGTACGCCGGGCTCGCCGTGCCGCCGGGCGCCGCGGAGGAGCCGGTCGTGCGGTTGGAGCTCATCGACATGGGCCCGACGCTGCTGATCCTGGCCGTGGGGCAGCATGGCCGGGTGGACAAACGTGTCGTCGATCGCCCCGAAAGCGCCGACGCGGCGCACCTCCGCGACCTCGAGGATCGTCTCCAGTCCCTCCGGGGCCAGACCTACGTGGAGGCGCAGGCGTCGCTGCTGAAGCTCGCCGCGGAGGCGCCCCCGGACGATCACGACCTCCTTCTCCACGTCGCCGAGACGCTCCGGACCGCGACGCAGGGCGAAGGCGCCGTCCACCTCGTCGTCGGAGGGGTATCGAACCTCGCCGACGAGACGCAGACGTGGCGCCGCGAGACGCTCCGTCGCCTGTTCGAGACCCTCGAGCGAGAGCAGGAGGTCCTCCGGGTGCTCCGTGACGTGAGCGCGGATCGCGAGGACGTGTGGGTGACGATCGGGGCCGAGCACCCGGCGACGGGGGAGTGGGACGCCTCGATCGTGACCGCGCCGTTCTCCGCGGGCGACGCGACGGTCGGCACGATCGGTGTCGTCGGCCCGACGCGGATGGACTACCTCTCCGCGATGGCGTCGGTTCGCGCGGTCGCGAAGCGCCTCTCCGAGATCGCGACGGAGCACGAGTGATGGCGGCCGTCCGGGACCTCTACGAGATCCTCGGCGTCCGGCGGGACGCGACCGCGGTCGAGATCAAGGCGGCCTACCGGCGCCTGGCCCGCGAGCTGCACCCCGACGTGAACGGGAACCCGGCCGACCAGGATCGTTTCAAGGAGATCACGGGCGCGTACGAGATCCTCTCGGACCCGTCGAAGCGTCAGCGCTACGACGCCTTCGGGTCGGCAGGACCGCAGGGCGCGCCGTTCTCCGACATCCAGGACCTCTTCGACATGTTCTTCGGGGGCGGCTTCGGGGCGCGCACGTCACGGGGGCCGCGCTCCCGGGCGCGTCATGGTGAGGATCTCCGGATCGCCGTCCAGCTCTCGTTCCCGGAGGCCGTCTTCGGGGTGGCCCGGGACCTCGAGATCGAGCGGCTCGAGGCGTGCTCGAGCTGCGGTGGCGTCGGCGCGGAGCCCGGCACGTCGCCGGTCGCGTGCCGTCGTTGCGGCGGCGCGGGCGAGGTCCAGAGCGTCCGTCGGAGCATCTTCGGCACCGTGATGACCGCGACCGCGTGCGGGACGTGTTCCGGAACCGGTGAGGAGATCCTCGACCCGTGCGAACGGTGCTTCGGGGAGGGCCGCGTGCGCGCCACCGGCACCGTCACGTTCGAGGTACCCGCGGGCGTGGACGACGGCATGGACCTGCGGATCGCGGGGCAGGGCAACGCGGGCGTCGGCGGCGGCGCTCCGGGCGATCTTCTCGTGCGGCTCGCCGTCGAGCCGTCTCTGGCGTTCGATCGCCGGGGCCAGGATCTCCACGCGGTCCTCGACGTGTCGATCACGCAGGCTGCGCTCGGCGGTGAGGTCGCGGTGCAGACGCTCGACGGGCCGCAGACGATCCGGATCGAACCGGGCACGTCCTCCGGCACGATCGTCCGCGTGAAGGGGCACGGCGTCCCGAACCTGCAGCGGCGGGGCCGGGGGGATCTGTTCGTCACGCTCCACATCGTCGCGCCGACCAACCCCTCGAAGGAGGAGCGACAGCTCCTCGAGCGCCTCGCGGACCTCGGCGGAGAGCGCGGTCGTCCGGTGCCGGGTGAGCTGCGCCGGCCGGAGTTCGGGTAGCGTCGCTCCATGTCGGACACGAGCTGCATCTTCTGCCGGATCGCGGCCCGGGAGGTTCCAGCGGACATCGTGCGGGAGTCGGATCTGCTGGTCGCGTTCCGGGACACGAACCCACAGGCGCCCACCCACATCCTGATCGTGCCGAAGGAGCACATCGCCTCGATCGCCGAGATCGAGGAGGGGCACGGCGATCTGTTGGTCGACATCACGAAAGCGGCGACCCACCTGGCCAAGGTCGAGGGGATCGACGAGTCGGGATGGCGGCTGGTCACGAACGTCGGCGCCGAGGCCGGTCAGTCGGTGTTCCACCTGCACGTCCATCTGCTGGGCGGCGGCCCGATGGGGCCGGTGGCCTGACTCAGGGCCCGCGGACGGCCCGTTCGCAGCCGTCGACGGCGCGGTTCCAGTCGAGGCAGGTATCCCTCCCCGCCCCACCGTCGAGGGCGTCGCTCCCCGTGTTCCCGAACAGGAGATCGTTCCCGGGTCCGCCTCGGATCGAGTCCGATTGGAAGCCGCCGCCCATCCGGTCGGCCCCCGGACCACCCATGAGGACGTCCGCCCCATCGCCGCCGTACATCTCGTCGCTCCCGACTCCTCCGTCGACCCGGTCCGCTCCCGTGCCCGGGAGGTGGAGGTCGTCCCCGGGACCA
>DASQTT010000032.1:0-8263 GCA_035641735.1 Actinomycetota bacterium
AAGACGCTCTCGATCGAGTGGAAAGGCGCCGACCGCCTCGTCCGCTTCTGCTACCGGACGGTATTGCGGCCGTTCTTCTGGTGGCCGGTCGCTCTCGTGTCGGGTGTCATCGCGATCGCCGGGCTGATCGCCTTCCTCGACGTGAACGCGTCCGGCGCGTTCTCGCTCGACGACGAGTCCGCGCCGATCGAGTCCGCGATCCTGCTCGGGCTGGCCTTCTTCCTCACGTTCATGCACGAGCTGGGTCACGCCGTGGTGATCTCGCGGTACGGCCGGAAGGTGAAGAGCGCGGGGTTCATGATCTACTTTGGCGCCCCTGCCTTCTTCGTCGAGGCGAGCGACAGCCTGATGCTCGATCGCCGGCAGCGGATCCTGCAGTCGTTCGCCGGCCCGTTCACCGAGACGGTGATCGCCGGGGTCGCTTCCCTCTTCCTGTTCTGGTTCCCGGACGGGCCCCTGGCCGGCCTCCTGTTCCGGTTCGCGCTCCTCAACTACCTGATCATCTTCCTGAACCTGATCCCGCTGCTCGAGCTGGACGGCTACTGGATCCTGTCGGACCTGATCCAGGTGCCCGACCTGAGACCCCGGTCGCTGCAGTTCATCCAACACGATCTGTGGCACAAGGTCCGCACCAAGGAGAAGCTGACACCGCAGGAGTTGGGCCTGGGCGCGTACGGGTTCGCCGGGCTCGCTTTCACGATCTTCTCCTTCTGGACGGCGTTCATCTTCTGGAGGGAGATCTTCGGTGAGTTGATCATCCGCCTCTGGCGGGGCGGGATCGGCTCGAAGATCCTGTTGGTGCTCCTGGCTGCGTTCCTGGGGGGCCCCATCTTCCGCGGGCTGCTGAACCTCGGGAGGACGGTTGTCAAGCGCGTGACGGCGCTGATCCGAGCTGCGCGCTTCCGCGTCGAGACCTCCTGGCGGATCGAGGCCGCGAGGTTGATCGACGAGCTCCCGGCGTTCGACGATCTCCCCGAGGAGGTCCTCTCGGATCTCGCGGGGCGGGTCCGACTGCGGATCCTCCGTCCCGGGGAGCCGGTGTTCCGCCAGGGCGACCGTCCCGACGCCTTCTACGTCGTGCGATCCGGCTCCGTGCAGATCGAAGACGAAGACCCCGACACCGGCGACACCCGGGTGCTCCGCACGATGGGTGGCGGCGAGTCCTTCGGCGAGCTCGGGTTGCTGGGCGCCCAGCGGCGCCAGGCGACGGTCCGGGCGATCGACGAGGTGGAGCTGTTCGAGGTCGACAAGGGCACGTTCGACCGCCTCCTGGCCGAGGAGATGCGCGCGCCCGACTTCGGGCACACGATGCAGGCGCTCGCAGAGCTCCGTGAGCTCCCGATCTTCCACGGCCTCGACTCCGAGCAGCTGACGGTGATCCTCGAGCACGGGACCTGGACCACGATCGCCCCCGGAGAGGAGCTGATCGCGCAGGGCGAACGGGGCGACCGGTTCTACGCGATCGCCGCGGGCCGGGCCGACGTCATCAGGGACGGCGACGTCGTCGACGCGGTGAGCAAGGGGATGTACGTGGGCGAGGTGGCGTTGCTTCGCGACGTGCCCAGGACCGCCACCGTTCGGGCCACGACGCCGATGCGTGTCTTCGCGCTGGAGCGGGAGGGCTTCGAGCTCGTGGTCGCGGACGCGTTCCGGCGAGGTACGCTGCGCCCCGCCGCGGACCGGGTCTGGCAGCACTGAGGAGGGCGCGCGATGGATTGCTGGCACTGCCGCCGGAACGCGGTGGGGACCTGTCGCTTCTGCGGCCGCGGCGTGTGCGAGGACCATGCCGAGACGCAGCCCTTCGTGCTGGACCTCTACCGGGGCAAGGAATCCACGAGGGCGCTCGTCGTCGAGGACGCGCTGTGGTGCGGGACATGCACCCCCCGGCCCGATCCGGTGGACCTTCCCGAGCTGGACGCGTAACGCCCTCGGCCCGACTTCCGGTGTGACGCGCGTCACAACCGGAGGACGATGTGCGTCACATCAGTGGCCGTGACGAACGACACGCGGTGCGGGTGACGGGGACCACCGACGGGCGGTGACGGACGGGACATGCTGCTCGAGTCGGATGGGGTCCACAGAGGGGCCCCCTGCTGAGGAGGAGGACCTGGATGGCGGAGAAGAAGATCACGCCGAAGGCGGCCGCGTCGAAGGACAAGGCGACCGGTGACCGCGCGGCAGCCCGCGTGTCCCTGAAGAAGTCGGCGAAGGCGAGCACGCGCAAGTCGACCCGGAAGAGCACCAGGAAGAGCGCGAAGAAGCTCTGATCCATCTGATCCGATCGACCACGTGCGAACGGGGGGCCCAGAGGGCCCCCCGTTCGGCGTTCGGCGGCTGGCTGAGCTGCAGTCGCATCGCCTAGGCTCCGATCATGCGGCGGACCGACGATCTCCAGGTGGGAAGCGTCATGGCGGGCGCCCCCTTCCTGGAGGACGTCCCACGCGCGGCGCTCGACGGCTTCGCCGCCCAGGGCGCCGTTCACCGGTTCCGCCGGGGCACCTATCTCTGTCACCAGGGCGACCCGGACGGCGACGTGTTCTTCCTCGTCGAGGGGCGCGTCGAGATCAGCTCGGAGACGGCCAACGGGAACCGTGTGCTCCACGCCACCCTGGACACGCCGGGTTTCGTGGGCGAGCTCTCGGCCCTCGGGCGGATGCCCCGCACCGCCAGCGTGCTCACGCTCGACGACTCGGACGTATGGTCGACCGGATCGGAGTCGTTCCTCGAGTTCGTCACCGCCGAGCCGGCCGCGTCCCGCGGGTTCCTCCAGGCGCTCGCACGACAGGTGCGCGAGCATCAGTCCTTCAGCGACGACCTGCTGCACCTCGACCTGAAGGGACGCGTGGCGAAGCGGCTGCTGCAGCTCGTCACGCCGACCCTCGACGACCTTCCGAAGGACGGGGTGCTCGTCCCCGCCGTGACGCACGCCGACCTCGCCAGCCTGTGCGGCGGCAGCCGGGAGAACGTCACCCGGATCCTGACGGAGTGGTCGCGGCGTGGTCTCGTCGAGCGCGACGGGCATCGCTACGTGCTGAAGAAGGTGGCGGGGCTCGCGAAGATCGCCGACCTCTAGTCCTCCGCCTCCGGCGCCGTGACGCCCGGCACGTCGCGGACGACGATCCGTTTGGCGGCGGGGTCGACGTCGACGAGCAGGTCCGCCAGTACGGGGATCATGGTCTCGTTGCCCTCTGGGTCGACCGCGATCCAGATGTCGTTCGCGGGGTTGGCGACGACTTCGGTGAGGAGCCCGAGCTGACGGCCCGAGCTCGTCTCGACCGCGCAGCCTTCCAGCTCGTACGCCCACCACGACCCGGCAGGCGGCGGCGGGACCCAGGACTCGGGAACCAGCACGCTCTTGCCCCGGAGCGTCTCGGCCGTGGCCCGATCCTCGATCCCCTCGAACTTCACGAGGAGGCGCTTGCCGTGGGACCGCACCGAGGCGATCGTCAGCGACCGGCCGTCCTCGAGCAGGACCGTGCCATCGGGGCGCCAACGATCCGGGTTGTCCGACCGGTTCTGAACGGCGACCTCCCCGCGGAGGCCGTGCACGGTGGTGATCACGCCGACGACCAGGGTCGGCTCGTCCACGTCAGTCTTCGATGTCCACCATCGCCCCGTGGCCCTGACGCTGCGCGGCCGCGCGGACGACCGTTCGGATCGCCTTGGCCGTCCGGCCCGCGCGGCCGATCACCTTCCCCATGTCGTCGGGCGCGACGCGGACGCGGTAGCGAGGACCCCGGTGGTCGTACTCCTCGGTGACGGAGACGGAATCCGGGTCGTCGACCAGTTCCTCGACGAGGAACCGCACGAGGTCCCTCACTCGGATCCGTCGCCCTCCGCAGCGGCCGGGGCCTCGGGAGCGGCCTCGACGGCCTCCGCGGCGCTCGCCTCGGCGATCTCGGGCTCCGGCGATCCCGCCTCGATCGGCTGGGCCTCGGCGGTCGCCGGCTCGGCGGTCTCCAGCTCGGGGACTTCCGGTTGCGGAGCCTCCGGAGCCTCGGCGGCGGGCGACGTGGCGGCGGCCTCGGCCGGTACCTCGCTCGCGTCCGACTCGGCCTTCTGCTTCGCCTTCTTGGAGACCCGCTCCTTCGGCGTCCGGTCCTTCGTCGTCGCGGCGGCCGCCGACGGACGTTCCTTCGCGAACTCCTCCCAGATGCCGATCTTCTGCATCAGGATGCGGACCTGGTTCGAGGGCTGGGCGCCCACGCGGAGCCAATGGAGCGCGCGTTCCTGATCGATGTCGATCACGCTGGGGTCGGCGAGCGGGTGGTACTTGCCGATGTTCTCGATGAATCGGCCGTCGCGGGGGCTCCGCTGATCGGCCACGACGACCCGGAAGAACGGGCGCTTCTTCGATCCCATCCTTCGGAGCCGGATCCTGGTGCCCATCGTTCGCGTGTCCTTCCCTCGCCTCGCCGTCCGGGCCCGGCACTCGCCACGCCTAGCCTCTGGGCGCCTTCGGCATCGTCGGCATCCCGGGGATCCGCGGGAGCATCCCGGGGATCCCCTTCCCGCCGCCCAGCATCGTACGCATCATCTTCCTCGCACCCTCGAAGTCCTTCAGGAGCGTATTGACTTCCGAGGTGGTGGTTCCCGACCCACGAGCGATCCGCGAGCGGCGGGACCCTGAGATGATACCGGGTCGCCTCCGTTCCTCCGGCGTCATGGACAGGATCAGGGCCTCCGCCGTGCGGAGCTTCCCCTCGTCCACCTGGTCGGCGATGTCCTTGAGCGCGTTCTTCCCCCCGGGGACCCCGGGCAGCAGCTTGAGCAGGTCCTGGATCGGGCCGAGCTGACGCATCTGGCGGAGCTGGCCCAGGAAGTCCTCCAGGGTGAAGTCGCCCTGCAGCATCTTTTCGGCGGAGGCCTGGGCCTTCTCCGCGTCGAGGGTCTCCGTCGCCTTGTCGATCAGGCTCAGGACGTCGCCCATGCCCATGATCCTGCTGGCGAGGCGATCGGGATGGAACTCCTCCAGATCCTCGGGCCGCTCCCCCACGCCGGCGAAGAACACCGGCCGGCCGGTCACCGCGGCTACCGACAGCGCCGCGCCGCCGCGGGCGTCGCCGTCGAGCTTCGTGAGGACGAAGCCGGTCGTGTCGACCTCCTGCAGGAACGCGCGCGCCTGGACCACGGCGTCCTGACCCGTCATGGCGTCGCACGCCATCAGGACGTGATCCGGCTTGGCCACGTCTCGGATCCGGCGAGCCTGCTTCATCATCTCCGCGTCGACGTGCAGCCGGCCCGCGGTGTCGACGATCACGACGTCGAGGCCGCGGCGGTCCGCCTCTTTCAGCGCGTTCCTCGCGACCTTCACCGGATCGCCACCGTCCGAGACCACCGGCACGCCGATCTCCTCCCCCAGCGTGAACAGCTGCTCCACGGCTGCCGGCCGCTCCAGGTCCGCCCCGACGAGGAGCGGACGCCGACCGCCCTTCTTCAGGCGGAACGCGAGCTTTGCGCAGGCCGTCGTCTTTCCCGACCCCTGCACGCCGGCCATCATCACGACCGAGCGTCGCGCCGACGGGAGGACGAAGGGTACGTGCTCCCCACCGAGGGTCTGCTGCATCTCGTCGCGGACGATCTTGATCACCTGCTGCGCCGGCGTGAGGCTCTTCGTCACCTCCTCGGAGAGGGCGCGGGTTCGGACCCGGCCGAGCAGGTCGTCGGCGACCTCCACCGCGACGTCGGCATCCAGGAGTGCCGTCCGCATGTCTCCGAGCGCGTTGTCGACCTGCTTCGGATGCAGCTTGCCCCGCGAGCGGAGCTTGCGGAACGTCGTGTCGAGCTTCGCGGTGAGGGTGTCGAACATGGGCACTCCGTGGGAGCGGCGCGACGCGCCGGACCGGCATCCTAACGGTCGGGCGTTCCCTCCTCGGGCCCGAGGACCTCCTCGACCGCCTGCAACAGCGCGATCGGGCTGAACGGCTTCGTGAAGTAGTGATCGGCGCCGCCGGCCAGCGCGGCGGAACGCCCCTCCTCGCCGGTCGCCGTCACGACGATCACCCTGACGTCGGCGGTCCCGGGGTCGCCTTTCACGGCGGCCAGGACGTCCGGGCCCGGCGTCCCCGGGATGCTCATGTCGAGCAGCACGAGGTCCGGCCGTTCCCGATGGACCGCCTCGAGCGCTCGATCGCCGTCCGGGGCCTCGTCGATCTCGAAGCCCTCGCCCTCCAGCACGAGTCGCATCGCTTCGCGCATCGTCGGATGGTCCTCCACGATCAGGATGCGTGCGCTCACGACGCGAGGATCCTCTCGGCGAAGGCCGCGGCCCGGAACGGCTGGAGGTCGTCGGCCCCCTCCCCCGTTCCGACGTAGCGAACCGGGATGCCCAGCTCCTCCCGCACGGCCACCACGATCCCGCCCTTCGCGGAACCGTCGAGCTTCGTCAACACGACGCCGGACACCGCGACCGCGTCGGTGAACGCCGTCGCCTGCGCGATGCCGTTCTGTCCGGTCGTGGCGTCCAGCACCAGTAGGGTTTCGGCGACCGAGCTCCCCGCCTTCTCCACGACCCGCTGGATCTTGCGGAGCTCGTCCATCAGCGGCACCTTCGTGTGCAGGCGGCCGGCGGTGTCGACGATCAACACGTCGGACCCACGGGCCGTGGCCGACGTCACCGCGTCGAAGACGACGGCGCCGGGATCCGCGCCACGCTCCTGCGAGACGAGGTGCGCGCCCGCGCGAACCGCCCAGACCTCCAGCTGCTCGCCGGCGGCGGCACGGAACGTGTCGGCGCCGGCGAGGCTCACCTTGTGACCCTCGCCCGCCAGGCGGCGCGCCAGCTTGCCGATCGTGGTGGTCTTCCCCGAGCCGTTCACCCCGACGACCAGCACGACGCCGACCTCGTCGGGGGGCAGCGAGAGCGGGATGTCCGGCCCGAGGATCGCAACGATCTCGTCGCGAAGGATCTCCTCGGCGTCGTCCCCTGGGGACCATCGAGCCCGGACGCGCTCCACGAGGGCGTCGGCCGCGGCGGGTCCGATGTCGGCCTTCAGCAGCGTGTCGTGGAGCGCGGACCAGGCCTCGGCCCCCGCGTCCCGCCCCAGGAGCGTCCGCACTCGGGCGCCGAGCCCCTCGTGTCGCGGAACCCGCTCCTCGGCCGCGGGGGCGGGCGCTCGGGCCGGAGGAGCCGGCTGCGTCGCCGCCGACCTCGCCTTCGAGAGGCGCACGAACACGAACCCGACGGCGAGCGCGACGAAGACGAGCGCAACGGCGATCTCCACGGGTGGGACGCTAGCCGACCCGCTCCGTCTCCGGCACCTCGAGGACGGCCCGTGCCTCCTCGACCACCTCGTGCTCGGCTGCGGGCTCGATCGGCTCCACGCGCTGACACACGATCTTGGTGGTGCCGTCCTTGTTCAGCGAGACGCCGTACATCATCGACGCGATCTCCATCGTGCGCTTCTGGTGCGTCACGATCATCACCTGCGCGTCGCGCGCGAAGCCGGACACCAGGCGGAGGAACCGCTGGAGGTTCAGGTCGTCGAGGGCCGGCTCGACCTCGTCCATCAGGTAGAAGGGCGACGGCCGCGCCGTGAAGATCGCGAAGAGGAACGCGAGCGCCGCGAGCGATCGCTCCCCGCCGGAGAGCAGCGAGATCCGGCGCACGCGCTTGCGACCGGGGCTCGCCTCGATCTCGATCCCGGCCTCGAGCGGGTTGGCCGGATCGGTGAGGACCAGCCGTCCCTCGCCACCCGGGAACAGCTCCTTCACCAGCCGTTCGAACTGCGTCGCGACGTCGCGGAAGGCGCCGTCGAAGGTCTCCTGGATCTCCCGATCGACCTGGGCCACGAGCTCCAGCAGGTCACGCCTCGCCTTCCGCACGTCGTCCAGCTCCCGCTGCATGAAGTCGTGACGGTCCTGCACGGCCTCGAACTCGCCGGTGGCGAGGAGGTTCACGCGCCCGAGGAGGCCGAGCCGGCGCTGGACGAGCTCGCTCGCCTTCTCGATGGAGACGACGGAGTCGTCCTCGTTCAGGGTGGCGAGGGCCGCCTCCGGCTCCAGCCCGTGCCCCTCGCGGAGGAGGCGCTCGGCGTCGCGGATCCGCCGGTCGATGTCCCCTCGCAGCCGGTCGTCCTCCTCGTAGGCCTCCCGAAGGTGGTCGAGCTCGGTCGAGGCGGCTCGCCACGCCTGATTGACCTCCGCTTCTCGGGCCGCCGCCGCGCGCTCCTGGGCGGCGGCCGCATCCCGCGCGTCCGCCGCCTCCGCAGCGAGCTCCTCGGCGCGGGCGGCGGCCTGCTCGGCCGCGGCCCGCGCCGCCTCC
>DASQTT010000033.1:0-4197 GCA_035641735.1 Actinomycetota bacterium
CGCTCGCGGGGTCACCGCCGTGCTCTCCGCAGATCCCGAGGTGCAGCGATGAGTTGGCCGCGCGGCCCTCGTCGGCCGTCATCCGCATGAGCCGGCCCACCCCGTCCACGTCGATCGTCACGAACGGGTTCGCCGGCACGAGCTTGCGCTCCTCGTACATCCCGACGAATTTGCCGATGTCGTCCCGGGAGAACCCGAACGCGGTCTGGGTCAGGTCGTTCGTGCCGAACGAGAAGAACTCGGCCGTCTCCGCGATCTCGGCGGCCGTCACGGCCGCTCGAGGCAGCTCGACCATCGTGCCCCATTCGACGTGCGACAGCTCCGTGTCGCCCAATGACTCTTCCGCCACCGGTTCGAGCTCCTCGCGCATCTGCCGCAGCTCCGGCGCCGTCGCGACCAGCGGGATCATCACCTCCACCTTGGGGTCGGCGCCGCCTTGTCGCACCTGCGCGGCGGCCTCGAATATCGCGCGCACCTGCATCGCGTACAGCCCGGGCTTCACGATCCCGAGCCGCACGCCGCGGAGCCCGAGCATCGGGTTGGCCTCGTGCAGCTCGTTCACCTTCTGGAGCAAGCGCTTCCGGTCCTCCACGTCCTCGCCGCGCGACTCCGCGAGCGCCACCTCCACCGCGAGGTCCACCTGGTTCGGGAGGAACTCGTGCAGGGGGGGATCCAGCAGCCGGACGGTCACCGGCAGTCCGTCCATCGCCCGGAAGATCCCGACGAAGTCCTCGCGCTGCAGCGGCGCCAGCGCGTCGTAGGCCTTCGCCTCCTCCTCCTCGGTCTCGGCGAAGATCATCTGCCGGACCGCCTCCACACGCTCCTCCCCCAGGAACATGTGCTCGGTCCGGCAGAGGCCGATCCCCTCGGCACCGCGCTCGCGGGCGTTCCTCGCCTGCTCGGGCGTGTCGGCGTTCGCGCGCACGCGGAGCCGCCGCACGCGGTCCGCGTGCGTCATCAGCGTCTCGAACGCCTGCCAGATCTTCTCCTCGCGAGCCTCGGGATCCCCGGCACGGGCCTTCTCGAGGACCGACTCCTCGAGCGGCAGCTCCCCAACGTAGACGTTGCCGGTGAAGCCGTCGATCGTGATGACGTCGCCCTCCTTGGCGATCGAACCGTCCACGCGGAAGCTCCGATCGGCGCTCGAGATCTTGATCGCGTCGGCGCCGCACACGGCGGGGATCCCCTCGCCGCGCGCGACGACGGCCGCGTGCGAGTTCGTTCCGCCGGCGCTCGTGAGGATCCCCTGCGCCGCGATCATCCCGTGGTAGTCGTCGGGCGTCGTCTCGCGACGGACCAGGATCACGCGGTCGCCCTGCTTGCCCAGGCGTTCCGCCTCGTCCGCGGTGAACACGACCTTGCCGATCGCGGCGCCGGGCGACGCGTTCAGACCCTTCGCGATCGGCGTGGCGCCGTCGGCCTTCACGCGCCGCTTGAAGAGCTCCTCGAGCCGGTTCGCATCCACGCGGAGCAGCGCCGTGTCCTCGTCGATCAACTGCTCCCGGAGCATGTCGGACGCCATCACCCATTCGGCGAACGCCGTGCGCTTGCCGACGCGGACCTGGAGGATCCAGAGCTTGCGCTTCTCGATCGTGAATTCGATGTCGCACATGTCGCGGTAGTGCTTCTCCAGCGTGTCCATGTGTCCCATCAGCTGCGGGTAGGCGTCGGGATCGAGCTCCTCGAGGTCCCGGAGCGGCAGCGTGTTCCGGATCCCGGCAACCACGTCCTCACCCTGGGCGTTCGGCAGGTAGTCGCCGTACGGGGTCTTCTCTCCCGTCGACGGGTCACGGGTGAACGCGACGCCGGTCCCCGAGTCGTCCCCGCGGTTGCCGAAGACCATCGCCTGCACGTTCACGGCCGTCCCGAGGTCGTCGGCGATCTTGTTCTGACGCCGGTAGTCGCGGGCCCGCTTGCCGTTCCAGGAGTTGAACACCGCGGCGATCGCGAGCTGTAGCTGCTGCTTCGGGTCCTGCGGGAACTCCTCCTCGACGTGGTCGCGGTAGATCCGGCGGAACTCCTCGATCAGCGCGGCCATGTCGTCGGCGTCGAGGTCCGTGTCCTGGGTGCCGGTTCCTTTGCGCTCCTTCGCGTGCTCGAGGGCCTCCTCGAAGGCCTCTCCGGGCACGTCCATCACGATCTTGCCGAACATCTGGATGAAGCGGCGGTAGGCGTCGCGCGCGAACCGGACGTCGCCGCCCGACTGCTTCGCCAGGCCCTCGACCGACCGGTCGTTGAGCCCGAGGTTGAGGACCGTGTCCATCATCCCGGGCATCGAGAACTTCGCCCCCGATCGGACGCTGACGAGCTGCGGATCGTCCGGGTCGCCGAGCCGCCGGCCCATCGCCTCCTCGAGGCGGCCGAGGTGCTCTCCGGCCTCGTCGAGCATCTCGGGCGGGGCCCCTCCCTGCTTCAGGAACGCCAGGCACGCTTCCGTCGTGATCGTGAACCCTGGAGGGACCGGCAGCCCCATGTTCGTCATCTCGGCGAGGTTGGCGCCCTTCCCGCCGAGGAGGCCCTTCATGTCCCTGTTGCCCTCGGAGAAGTCGTAGACGAACTTGGTCATGTCGGCAGTCTACGAAGGGCCATCGGCCGGTGTACGCTCGCCGGAGCGCGGACACGGAGGACCTCCATGGCACACGCGAAGGACAAGGGCGCGTCGAAGAACGTCAAGAAGAAGGCCTCGAAGAGCATCAAGGAGAAGCGGGCCGAGAAGCGGATGAAGCACGGCAACGAGCACCGCCAGGCCGGCGCCGTCGAGACCCTGGGCGACCGCTCGACCTAGCGCCGATGTGCCGCGCCCGCGTCACATCGATCGGATCGCGGACTCGAGGGCGGGCATGAGCTCCTTACCCGTCGCGAAGCCTGCGATCACGACGCTCCCCTGCCCCTCGATGAACGTTCGGTCCCGCCGATCCCCGATCCACCGCGTGAGCGCCCCGCGGAACTCGGCGGCCTCGATCGGCGTGTCCCACGTCGTCGAGAGGATCACCGCGGCTTCCTCACCGTCGGTCCACGCCCGGTAGATCCCACCGTCCCAACCCGCCGCGGCGGCGGACGCCTCCTGGGTCGTGGTTCCCGTGTCGAGGAGCACTCGGAGCCAGAGCTCCCCCGCCATCATCACGTCGAGGTCCCGCCATCCCTCCCCGAACGTCGGCCCGAAGTCCGGCACGTCCACCTCCGTCGGCTCGTCCTTGCCGAACCGCTCCGGGTGGAGCACCTCCTCCGTGGAGACCGGGAAGCGCCGAAGCGCCGCGTTGACGGCCCGGACGCCTCCCTCCTCGGCCAGGTGGTCGACGAAGACCTGGCCGGACGTGTACGGGTAGGCCTGGATCTGCGTGATGATCGGCGGCACGCCCTGCGCTCCCCCGCCCGGGATCTCGCCGATCTCCGAGATCGGGAACCGCACGATCACCTCGGTCGCGAAGTGGTTGGCGCTGCCCTCCACGACGCCGAGAGCGGCCAGGAACCGCTCGTCGTCACACGTGTTCGAAAGCACGTCCAGCCGGTCGAGGTCGTAGTGCTGGTCGTCGACCGCATGGGTGAGCTCGTGCGCCAGGATGAACTGCTCGATCCGGCTGAGCTGGTCGTCGCCGGTGTAGACGAGCTCCCCGTTCTGGGAGTTGTAGTACCCGAGGACCTGCCCCTGCTGATACCGCCGCAGGGCTTCGAGGATCCCGATGCCCGGCGGGATCGCTCCGATCGTCCTCCACGCGAGCGTCCTCCGTGCGTACGGCGCCCGGGGGTAGTAGTCGTCGAAGTAGCGGGCGAGCCGCCGGTCGATCTCCTCCGGAGAGACGGGGTCCACGTTGACCGGTCGCTCGAACTCGAGCCCGCGGACCGCCTCGACCTGGCGTTCGACCTCGGCGATCGCCGGCGGCGTGGGATCGGACTCCGCGGGCGCCGCGGTCGTGTCCACCTCGGCGCACAGGCGTCGCATCGCCTGGAGGGCGGTCGTCTCGCCCGTTCTCACATCGACCGACGGCCGCGGCGATCCGGTCTCGGAGGGTGACGGCGACCGCGAGGGGTCGTCGGGGGACCGCGCGAGCGAGCACGCCGTCGTGATCAGCACGAGCGCGAGCGCGGATCCCGTGAGTCGCCTCATCGGCGGGCCACGACGCTGCCCAGCGCGGCCGCGATCGCGAGCCCGGAAAGGGCCGCGGACAGGAGGAGGAAGCCCGTGGACTCGAGGAATCC
>DASQTT010000034.1:0-5166 GCA_035641735.1 Actinomycetota bacterium
CCGATCGTCCGCGCAGCCCGAGCCTCCGCGACTGCCGCCCTCGGAACCGAGGGGGAAGACCCATCCGTGCCGGCTCCCAGGCGATCGGATCCCACGTCAGGCCGCTCGTGAGCCGCCCGGCCGCTTCTCCCACCGAAGACGATCGCTCCGCGGCGGCCTCGGGCCGCGCAACGGCCTTCTGGCGGGGATGGACCCTCGGTGGATGGCTCGCCGTCGTCGCGGGCGCCGCCTTCGTCGCGATCTCGCTGCCCGTCGTGTTGAACGGGGCGCCGCTCGCGGACGACTACTGGCTCTGCCTTCGGCCTGCACGCGACGGCAGCTTCTGGCCTTACTTCGGCGCCATGTGGCAGGACGGCGGCGTCGTCAGGCCCGCTCGGTACCTGGAGTACGCCTTGATCTCCCGATGCACGGACGTGCCCTTCGCGTTCGTGATCGTCGTCCCGCTCGCATTGAAGTTGATCGTGGCGTGGCTGCTCTGTCGGCTGCTGCGCGACCTGGGGCTGGCGTCGCCGTGGCCGGGAGTGGCGGCCGCTGTCTGGATGCTCGAGCCCCTCGGCACCGAGTCGGCGCTGTGGCCCGCCGCGCTGCACATCGGGCTCGGCCTCACGTTGGCGCTCTCGGCGCTCCTTGGGTTCCGCCACGATCGCGTCGCGTTGGGCACTCTCGCGGCGCTGGGTGCGTTCCTCTCCCTCGAGCAAGCGATCTTCGCGCTTCCGTTGGCCGTGTGGTGGACGGGTTCGAAGACGTCCCGTCGTCGGGCGACGATCGCGACCGCGGTAGCGGCATGCGTGGTGCTGGCTGCGTACGCGACCTGGCCGGGAGTCAATCCGAAGAACACGATGGCCGTCGCCGACCGTCTCCACGGGCTGATCGCCGATCCATCGTGGTACGTCCTGTTCCCCGCCGCCGGCCTCGGGTTCCATTCGGGATCCCTCGGGTTCGTCTGGATGCTCCCGTTCAGCCTCGCGGTCGTCCTGGGAGCGGCGGCACTCGGGTCGATAGCTGCCCCGGCGATCCTCCGCGGATCCCGCGGATCCCCGATCCGGTGGTCGTTCGATGTCGTGGCGATACCCGTCGCGCTGATCTTCCTGATCAACCTGCCCTTGCTCCTGACGCTGCCGAACGTCGGGCTCTCCGCCCGCACCTTCACGCCGACCTGGTTGGTCGTGAGCGCGCTCGTGGCCAGGGTCGGCGCATCGGTGCGATGGCAACGGGTGCGGCTGCTCGGAGCGGTCGCCGGAACCCTAGCGGCGTTCGCGGTCATGTCGCTCCTGCTGAGCGTCTCCGTGCGTCTCCGCACGGCAGAGTTCGATCGCGCCGCCGCTGGATGGATCGCTGCGCGGACCGTCGACGGAGACGTCGTGGCGGTGTGCGACGTTCCGCGGACCGTCGTGGAACCGGCGCCGGTGGGATCGTTCCACCTCCATGCCCTGCATTCGGAGGAGAGCAGCTGGGTGCAGTACCACACCGGGCGGATCGTCGAGGTGCGGCGGAGCGGTGAGCGGTATTGGGGTGCCCCATGCCCACTGCTCGATGGCGCGGATCTGATCGTCTCGTTCCCGGACCTGCTGCGGGATGTCACGAGCCTCCGGGTGCATCGAGGTACACCTTGAGCGGATCGAGCCAGGCGCGGGCTTGGTCCACCCAGCCGCCCGTGGGCCGTGCCGTCGAGCTCGGTCTCCGCGCCAGCGTGACGAGCGCTCGCCCGGCGGATGTGATATCGCCCGACGCCACGGCTCGGAGGTAATGACGGAGCGCGTCGATCCGTCGGCCATCGCGAGCAGCGACCCAGGCGGCCCAGCGATGATGTCGCGGGAGGTCGATCTCGATCCCGTGCCGAGCCGCGATGATCGGCAGCTCCCCGAACAACGAGTCCATGTCGTGGGAGACGCTGCCGTGGTGCTCCAAGAGCGCGACGACGGGGCTGCCCGTGCAGGCCGGAAGGCCGACGCGAGCGAGCCGCAGCCACATGTCCCAGTCGGTCGTACGGCGGAGCGTCGGATCGAATCCCCCGACGTCGGCGAGCGCTTCCGCCGCGACGATCACGCTGGAGGCGCTTCCCGGGACCGCGTTGTAGCGGGTGATCTCGTACGCGACCTGGTCGGGAGCCGGGGGCGGAGATCCCGAGACCACGTCCAACGCGGTGTCGATCGTGACGTGGCCCCCGTACGCCCAGTGCCGTCCTGTGGCGTCGAGTGCGGACCGCTGTAGGGCGAGCTTGCTCGGGGACCACAGGTCGTCGTCGTCCAGGAACGCGATCCACCGGCCTCGAGCGTCCTCGATCCCACGATTGCGCGCTCCCGCCTCGCCGAGGGGCCGGGCGTTCCGCAGCACGCGCACTCGCGCATCTGCCAGCGCCTCGACCGTCGGCGCCACCTCCTCATCGGAGCCGTCGTCGACGACGATGATCTCCAGGTCGACGGCACCCTGGGCAAGTGCGCAGCGGAGCGACAGGCGAAGCTGGCGAGTTCGGTCTCGTGTCGGGATCACGACGCTGACTTCCGGGCTGTGCTGGTCGGCGGCGCTCACCGACGACCAACCCCGTTCATCCGCGCCACGACCCTCGCCGCGAACTCGCCGCCGGTCGCCGTCCCGGACTCCCATCGGCCGAGCAGGTAGGGGTCGTCGCTCGTCGTGACCGGTCGCGGCCGACCCGTCCAGGCGGCGTCGTAGTTCGCCAGCCGGATCCGTCGCGCGACCCGATGATCCGCTTTCCCGTGCGGATACGCGAACATGTGGAGCCGTTCGCCGATGACCGCTTCCAGCTCGGCGCGCCCCTCGCGGGCCGCGGCGTCAACCTCATCCTCGGGGAGGCCGGTGAGCACCTGATGGTGCACGGTGTGGAATCCGATCGACATCCCGGCGTCGTGCAGGTCACGGATCTCGGCATGGCCGAGCACGCGGGGGGTCGCGGCCTCCTGCTGCTCGATGAGGCGTTGGAGCTCTCGGTCGCGTTCGCACGCTGCGGCGATCTCCTGCGGGTCCGCCATCTCGAGTCCGAGGAGGGCTGCGGTGGCGTCCGCTCCGCGATCGCGGATCAGCGCGTCGAGCACGTCGAACCATGGTGCACCTAGGCCGCGAAGCGCACGTCCACTCACGAAGAACGTCGCTGTGACCCCGAGCTCGAGGAGCAGCGGCAGTGCGGTCGCATGGTGGGTCGCACTGTCGTCATCGAACGTCAAGGCGAACCGAGGTCTCGTGCTGAACGACCGGTCCTCGACGAGCGACGACAGTGACACCACCGTGCCGATGCCGAGGAGCTGCGAGATCTGTTCACCGACGACGTCGCGAGGCACGGTCGGGACCACGACCGTCGACACGGCCGGTTCCTCCGCCACGCGATGGAACACGAGGACGAGGGCACGGCGGCGTGCCGCCGCCGTCGCACCCGCGACCCGGGTGAGGGACGGCGCGCCGAGCGCTCGACGGGCGACATGGGCCAGTGCCCGCCGCATCATCGAGGAGCCGCCATCGCTGCCTGGATCCAGTCCGCCGCCGAGCGGGCCCACGCCATGTCGTCCCCGCCTCGGCGGGCCAGCGCCGTCGGCCGCGGATGCAGCGAAGCGACGGCCGCCCGGCCGAGCGATACGACGTCGCCCGCGGCGGCCGCCGTCGCGTAGACGAGGGCCGCCGCCGCCCGATCGCCCCGGCGGAGGTGTGACCAGGCCAGCCACCGACGGACGCTGTTGAGGTCGATCCCGTGGCGTTCCCGAAGCAGGCGACCTTCCGCCATCATCCCGTGCGTGTCCAAGGTCGCCTGCGACGCATGGAGCCGATACGCGACGAAGGGCTCCGGCACCCACGCCGGCGCACCTGCCGCCCCGGCGAGGCGCAGCCACAGATCCCAGTCCGCGAGGTGCCGGAGCCGTTCGTCGAAGCCGTCCACGCTCCGGAACGACGTGGTCTCCACCAGCACGTTGGAGGATCCCGCCGGCATCGGGTTCATCCGTTTCAGCTCGGAGACGAGCGTGGCCGGAACGGGCGGCGGGGTGCCACCGAGGATCTCACCTCGGTCGTCGATCTCGACCGCTCCTGCATAGGCCCAAGCGGCCCTGGCTTCCGTGGCCGCCTGGACCTGTCGAGCGAGCTTGTCGGGAGCCCACAGATCGTCGTCGTCGAGGAACGCGAGCCACGAGCCCGTCGCGGCCCGGGCGCCCGCGTTGCGCGCGACCGCGACGCCGCGAGGGACGTCGTGTCGCAGCACGCGGACGCGGGCGTCGCCGCTCGCGATGACAGCGTCCTCGGAGCCGTCCGACGAGCCGTCATCGACGACGACGACCTGGAGGTCGATCGACCGTTGGGCGAGCACGGAGCGGAGGGCCTTCACGAGCAGCTCCCGACGATCCCTCGTCGGGATCACGACGGACACGGTCACGTCGGGACTGGCGCTCGGCGGCAGATCACGCTGCGTCATCGCTCATCCCACGCTCTGAGCAGCTCGGGGAAGGTGAACACGCGATCGACGTCACCCGGCGGACACGGTCGGTCGGGCCAGAGTGGTCCGGCGAGGAGGAACTCCGCCTGCCTGCCGGTGTAGTACGCGAGCGAGTCTCGAGCCGTCCCCTCGTCGATGAACTCGTGGACCGCGAACGCCCCTCTGGGGGCGGGGTCGATCACCGTCCGTGTGATCCCACAGACGGCGAACGTCGATCCATCAGCCGTATCTGCGGCGATCCGTTCCGCTGCCGCGACCGTGAAGTCTGCGGTGTGCCATCGCACCCAGACGCTGAGTGCGATGGACATCACTGCGCCCGCAGCGAAGGCTCCCGCGAGCATGGTTGTCGGCACCATCATGGGTCGCCGGATCGCCGGTCCTGCGTAGGCCACCACCCCGGAGAGCACGAGCCAACTCGGCGTGAAGATCCTCGGCGACCCCTGGTGTGGGACGCTGAGGACAACGGGCACGTTCACCGCGGCGATCAACGCGACGCCGGCGAGGAGCGCAGGTGCTGCGAGCCATCGGTCGATCGGCTCAACCGCGATCGTTCGGCCGAGCCGGGCACCGAGCAGGGCGCCGGTGCCGAGCACGACCACGCTCAACGGGAACAGCCACCAGACCGCGAGCGGGATGGAGTGCGCGCCGAGGCCAACGGCCGGGAACGTCACGAGGAACCCCGGGTCGTCGAACACGCCGGCGATCCGCGTCCCGAGGCTCGCCCGCAGGCG
>DASQTT010000035.1:0-9350 GCA_035641735.1 Actinomycetota bacterium
CCTTGATCGCCGCACGGACCTCGTACGCGCCGTACCGTCTGACCTGCTTCGATGCCGTGGGGCGGGCAGGACTCGAACCTGCGACCGACGGATTATGAGTCCGCTGCTCTGACCAACTGAGCTACCGCCCCGCTGATGGCAGAAGTCTAGTGGGCGGGCGTGGTCGGCCCAGCCGTCGTCGCCTCGCCGGCGACGGGCTCACGGCGTACCTCGTCATCCTCGCGGTCATCCGGAGTTGCCGACGCGTCTCGCTCCGGGGACGCCTGGCCGGCCCGCTCGGCCTCGAGCTCCGCGGCGAACGACAAACCGTAGAGGACCGCGACGGCGGTGAGGTAGGCCCAGACCAGCAGGGCCATCACGCCCAGGATCGGGCCGTACGCGCCGCTCATCGGACCGCGCTCGTAGAAGAGCCCCAGGGAGAACGTCACGAGGATCCACAGCGCCACCGCCACGGCCGTCCCGGAGAGCAGCCACGAGAAGTGCGGCTGGCGCCGGTTCGGCGCGACCTTGAAGATCATCGTCATCGGCACGGCGACGAGCGTGACGCCTATCGGCCAGCGCAGGATCGACCAGACGTCCGTGGCGGAGCCGGTCGTGGATCCGCCCGGAGCGGACGACTCCCCGATCGCCCCGCCGGCGGCGATCACCGCGAGCCCGAGCAGGAGGAGGATCCCCGCCGTCGCCCCCACCGTGAACGCGATGAAGAACCGCCTGGATCCCGCTCGGTGCTCGTCGACGCCGTAGATCCGGTTCGCGCCTCGCTCGAGGTGGATCATCGCGAAGGTGCCCGAGATCAGCATCGCGCCGAGTCCTCCCACCATCGCGGTCAACCCCGACGACCCGGGGCGAAGGGCCTGGGTCAGCACCGCCCCGGCCGGCCCGGGAGCGAGGCTCTGGATCGCGTCTCCCAGCACCGCGCGCGTGTCCTCGAGCTGGAACACGATCGCGATACCGACCGCCCCGATCAACCCCGGCAGCAGCGACAACACCGACGACAACCCGAGCGCCCGCGCGTAGCTCGTGCCGTCGGCCGCGTGGAACCGCTTCGCGGCGTTGATCGCGAGCCTGCGTGCCCCCACGCGCCGGAGCTCGTCGCGTGCGTCGTCCCCGCTCTGCCCGTGCGTCTCGGGGACGGTCGTCGGGACGCTCATCGACGGCGGTCCTCCATCCCCGGACGTTTCCCGTCGGCGCCCGTTCCCACACCACGGCCGTGTGAGATACGCCGCCCATGGGCATGCTTCCGGGATGAAGTTGGCACTCGTGACCGAGTTGATCGACTGGGTCCGTCCGTTCTTCGCCTCGTTCGGCTACGTGATCGTGTCGGCGGCGATGTTCCTCGAGTCGGCCGCTCTGACGGGGATCGTCGTGCCCGGCGACGTGATCTTGGCTCTCGGAGGCGTCTACGCGGGCCAGGGCGACCTGGCAGCAGCCGGCGTGATCGCGTGCGGAGCGATCTTCGGCCTGCTCGGTGAAACGGCCGGCTATCTCCTCGGCCGCCGCTACGGGGACGGGTTGCTCCGCCGGTTGCCGCTCCTCCGGCGCTTCGAGCACAAGATCGACCAGGCCGAACGCTCGATCAAGGAGAACGCGGGGAAGACGATCGTGATCGGGCGCTTCGTGACGGGCGCGGCCGGCCTGATCCCGTTCGTCGCCGGCGCCTCGGGCGTGAGACCTCGGACGTTCTTCGCATACAGCGCGCCCACGATCCTCGTATGGGCGACGGCCGTCACGCTCGTCGGCTTCTTCGTCGGCAACCACGTCGAAACGATCGACCGGATCCTGTCGAGCGTCGGCTGGATCGGACTCGCGATCGTCGTGACGATCGTGGCGCTGTGGTTCTGGCGTCACCGTGACCGGTCGTGACCGGTCACGGTGACGCGAGCTCCTAGTTCCGGCGATCCTCGCCGTCGTCCACGATCAGCAGCTCGTCGAAGAGCGACCGGTAATAGACCATCGCCTTGCGGAGCGCCTCCGTGTTCGCCTGGTCGGCGTCCCGCGTCTCCTTCACGGCGATCGAGTGCGCCGACCGATAGTTCTCGACGACCTGAGGGTGCTCGACCGAGAGGTCGGCGGCACGCCGATCGAAGTCCTCCATGGGGTAGCCGCGACGCTGCATCACCGTCTGGATCAGGTGATCGGCGTCGGAGACCGCCTCCACGGGGTCGTCGACGAACTCGGCCTGGACCTTCGTCCACTCCGCGGCGAACCGGTCGTGGTCGGGTCGAGACAGCGGGGTCAGGTCGAGCTCGTCGACGCGTTCCTGACGCGCCTTCAGCTCGGCTTCGGCCTGCCGGCGCCCGTCCGTGCTCGACACCGTCCGGTCGTACTCCGACCCGAATCGTTCCTGCAGCGCACGGGTCCTGGCGCTCCTCACGAGGAACCAGATCACGGCGGCCGCCACGACCACGATCACGGCGACCACGATCCACGCGGTGGTGTCCATGTGAACCCCTCCCATCGTCGTCCGCGGGTCCCCTGTGCGTTACCCGGATCGCAGCTCCCGTGAACCACGAAGGCACGGGCGGGGCCCGACCCTATGGGAGGATGGGTCCGTCGATGGTCGAGGAGCGCACGGAAACGGACTCCATCGGTGAGATCGGCGTTCCCGCCGACCGCTACTGGGGGGCGCAGACCGAACGATCGCTCCATCACTTCGCGATCGGCGACCCCGCCACGGAACGGATGCCGATGGCGGTCGTCCACGCGCTCGCGCTCGTGAAGAAGGTCGCCGCGATGGTGAACCGGGACGATGGAAGGCTCGACGCCGAGCTCGCGGATCTGATCGTCGAGGCGGCCGACGAGATCCTCGAGGGCTCCCTGGACGATCAGTTCCCCTTGTTCGTGTGGCAGACGGGGTCGGGAACGCAGACACACATGAACGTGAACGAGGTGATCTCGAACCGGGCGATCGAGAAGGCCGGCGGCGAGCTCGGTACGAAGTCTCCGGTGCATCCGAACGACCACGTGAACATGTCGCAGTCCTCGAACGACAACTTCCCGACGGCGATGCACATCGCGGCCTCGCAGGCCGTGGTGGAGCGACTGCTCCCGTCGGTCCGCGCGCTCCGGGACGCCCTGGACGCGAAGGCGAACGAGTTCGCCGACATCGTGAAGATCGGCCGGACGCATCTCCAGGACGCCGTGCCGCTCACGCTCGGGCAGGAGTTCTCCGGATACGTGGCGCAGCTGACGGCCGATCTCGAGCGGATCGAGCAGTCGCTGGGCGGCCTGTACGAGCTGGCGATCGGCGGCACGGCGGTGGGGACGGGTCTCAACGCGCCCGAGGGGTTCGCCGACGCCGCGGTGGCCGAGATCGCCAGGCTCACCGGGCTCCCTTTCGTGCCGGCGCGGAACCGATTCGCGGCGCTGGCCGCCGACGACGCGCTCGTGCATGCCTCCGGGGCGCTCGCGACCCTGGCCGTCTCGTTGATGAAGATCGCGAACGACATCCGGTGGCTGGGATCGGGGCCACGCGCCGGCCTCGGCGAGCTGATCCTGCCGGGGAACGAGCCCGGATCCTCGATCATGCCGGGCAAGGTGAACCCGACCCAGTCGGAGGCGATGACGATGGTCGCCTGCCAGGTGTTCGGCAACGACACGGCGATCACCGTCGCCGGGTCCCAGGGGAACTTCGAGCTGAACGTGTTCCGGCCGATGATGATCCGGAACTTCCTCCATTCCGCGAGGCTCCTCTCCGACGCGTGCGGAACGTTCCGCCAGTTCTGCGTCGAGGGTCTGGGAGCGGACCGGGAGCGGATCGAGGACCTCGTCCGGCGCTCCCTCATGCTCGTCACAGCGCTCGCTCCACGGATCGGCTACGACAAGGCCGCGGAGATCGCGAAGAAGGCGCATCACGAGGGCACCACCTTGAGGGAGGCGGCCCTCTCACTCGGCTACCTCACCGAGGGCGAGTACGACGAGATGGTGGTCCCGGAGCAGATGGTCTGAGACCGGCAGACCGGCCTCGCGAGGCGGCAGGATTCCGAAAGCCAGGTACGGGCCCATCGGCGTACCCTTGTGAGAGAGCCGATGAGGTCCGGATGACCATGACCGCCGACGGGCTCCCGAGCCCGCATCTCCAGCGCAAGATCCACGAGGTCCAGGCGTTCCTCGCCCAGAACCTCGCCTACGACGTCGACCTGAACACGATCGCGGCGCAGGCCTCGCTCTCCCCGTACTACTTCACGCGGCAGTTCACCGCCATGATCGGCATGCCGCCGTACCGCTACCTGATCACGCTCAGGATCCAGCGGGCGGCGCAACTGCTGCGCGAATCCGACCTCACGGTCACGCAGATCCTGCACCGCGTCGGCTTCCACAGCCCCAGCCACTTCACGACGACCTTCCGCCGGCACATGGGGATGAGCCCAACGGCGTATCGCCGCCGCTTCGACTTCGAGCACAACGTGAACCGCTTCAGCCGGTCGGTGGACCCGTTGGTCGCGGTGCCCAACCCGCGCCTCACGCGGTAGCCCTCGCTCCTCGTGCTCCGGAGTGCTCCGGAGTGAACCCCTCAAGGTATCCTCGTCCGCGGCGTGACCGAACGTGCGGAGACGGCGACGGAACCGAGCGCCAACGGCCACGTTCCTGCTCTCGACGGGATGCGAGGCATCGCGGTGCTGCTCGTCCTGTTGTTCCACCTCCGCGTCCCCGGATTCCGGGCCGGCTTCATCGGCGTCGACCTCTTCTTCGTGCTTTCGGGGTTCCTGATCACCTCGCTCCTGCTCGAGGAGATCCGGCGCACAGGGCGCGTTTCGGTGCCGGCGTTCTGGGCACGCCGCGCTCGCCGACTGCTCCCCGCCCTCGTCCTCGTGCTGCTCGTGGTGGGGATCGTCACCTGGGCCACGGCCACGTACACGGAGCGGGCGTCGCTCCGTGGGGACCTGCTCGCCACGACCGGCTACGTGGCCAACTGGCACCTCATCTCCACCTCCACGTACTTCGCCGACATCGGTGTCGACTCGCCGCTCGAACACACGTGGTCACTGGGGATCGAGGAGCAGTTCTACTTCGTCTGGCCGCTGCTCGTATTCGCGGTGGCAGCGGTGGCGATCCGGCCGAGGCGCGGCGTCGCCTTGATCGCCCTGCTCGGCGCGACGATCTCGGCCGTGGCACTCGCCCTCCTCTGGTCGTCCGGCAGCCCGGAGCGCGCGTACATGGGAACCGATGCCAGGATCTTCGAGCCGCTGCTCGGCGCGGCCGGCGCGACGTTCGTCGCCTCGCCCGGCGGCCGCGCCAACCTCAAGCGCTCCGGGTGCTGGATCGCCGCCGCGGGTGCGGCCGTCCTCCTGGTCGGTCTCGCCGCGATCCCGCCCGGCGATCGCGTGTACGCGCTCGGCGGGGCAGTCTTGGTCTCGGCCGGCGCGCTGGCGATCATCGCGCCCGTGTGGGTCGGCGCAGCAGGCGCCGCCAGCGCCGCTTTGTCGTGGAGGCCGCTGGCGTGGATCGGCGTGATCTCGTACGGCGTCTACCTCTGGCATTGGCCGATCGTGATCTGGCTCGGGGTCCGGGAGCCTGGCGCGACGCACCTGCTCCTTCGACAGATCGTGGCCGCGTCACTCACCTTCGGGGTCGCGACGCTGTCCTTCTACGCCGCCGAGAAACCGATCCGGAACGGCACCTTGATCGCGGGCCTCAGGGCCCGGGTCAGACCCCGCCCCCTCGGCGCCACCCTCCGCCGTCGGACGGTGGTGACGCTGGCGGCGGTCCCCGTCACGCTCCTCGGGGTCGCAGGCGTCTCGGTCGCCGTGACAGGGGTTCCGCCGATCTCGACCGAGGACCGGGTGGTGATGGTCGTCGGCGACTCCGTTCCGGCCCGGCTCAGCGCGTCGCTCGAGCGGGCCTTCGCCGGAGAAGGATGGCGCTTCGTGAACGCGGCCTTCGGAGGGTGCCCGCCTTCCGGGGAGACGCCGGCGAAGCCCGACGGGACACCGTGGGGGGTGCTGCCCGGATGCCATGCGGGCGTTCCGCGCCTACAGGACGCGTTCCTGCGCACGGCCTCGCCCGATCTGATCCTGTGGTGGGATCGCTTCTCGATCTCCGGGTTCCGCGGCGAGGGTGGCCGGGTGGTCACCGCGGGCTCACCGGAGTTCTGGGCCCTCCGTCGCGAAGCCCTGGACGCGACCGTTCGCCGTCTGGGGGCAGGCGGGGCGATCGTGGTGCTCATCGCCACCGAGCCACCGGGGGTGAGCTTCCTCGATCGATGCGATGAGGTCGGCTGCGACTGGCCAACGTTCCAGGCCGAGCACTACGGCCACGTGACGACACCCTGGAACGAGCTGCTCAGGGGCTACGTCACCGAACATCCTGAGACGACCAGGTTCATCAGCCTCACGGACGTCGTGTGCCGCGACGACGTCGCCCCCTGTGACGACCACATCGAGGGGGTCTCGGCGCGTCCCGATGGGATCCACTACGTCGGTATCGGCAAGGACGCGGTCATCCGGGCGATCCTCGACAGGCTCGGTCATCTCCTGGACCGATCCGAGCCGCTCGAGGGGTGACGATCGGGCCACTCGGGATCGCCTGCGGCCGCGTGGGAAGGTGCGTGGCCCCCCGCGACGATGCACGAGGGGGTCGGATGTCGTCGCGAGGGGCCACGCGGGTCGGTTTCGCCGTCAGTCCTAGAAGAGCCAGACGAGGACGGCGATCAATCCGATCACAGCGAGGATGGTCCAGATCATCTTGCGCTCACCTCCCCTGGCTCTCGTGATCCATGTTCCTGCTTGACGTACCCGGCCCCCGCGGCGTTCACACATCGGCTTCCCGCACGCTGCACGGCATGATGTGAAGGTGGCCGAGGGTGACACCGTCCATGCGACGGCGAGGCGGCTGGACGAACGGCTGGCCGGCCGGGCGCTGACCCGAACCGATTTCCGGGTCCCCCGGTTCGCCGCCGCGGATCTCTCGGGACGGACGCTGCTGGAGGTCGCAGCCCGCGGGAAGCACCTCCTGATGCGAACCGATCGCGAGGAGACGATCCACTCGCACCTCGGCATGGAGGGGTCCTGGTCGGTCCAGCCGGCGGGCGATCGTCGCCGCGGACGCCCCTTCGAGATCCGAGCGGTCCTCGAGATGGACGGCTGGACGGCGATCGGTCATCGCCTGCGGCGGCTCGACATCGTCCGAACGTCGCGGGAGAACGAGGTCCTCGGCGACCTCGGGCCCGACCCCCTCGGCGCCGATTGGGATGCGGTGGAAGCGGTCCGGCGATTGACGACCGGCCCCGATCGATCGATCGGAGAGGCGCTCCTGGATCAGGCCGTCATCGCCGGGCCGGGCAACGTCTACCGGTCCGAGGTGTGCTTCCTGGCGGGGATCGACCCCGAGACCGAGGTGGGTGGGATCGCCGATCCCAGCCGTGTCGTCGAGCTCGTTCGGTCGTTGATGGAGGTGAATCTCCACGGGGGTCGCCGATCGACGACCGGCGACCGGCGGCGCGGCCACGAGCTCTGGGTCTACGGCCGTGGCGGCCGACCCTGTCGCCGCTGCGGGACGCGGGTGCAGCGGTTCGAGATGGCCGGGCGGGTCGCCTACCGGTGTCCTTCGTGTCAGGGTTCGAGGTAGCCCGTGGCATCCGACGGATGCGCGGCGATGGTCGCGGTTCTCGTTCCGGCGGCGTAGCAACGCCTACGCGCGGGTATCCCCGATGGCGTGGGGCACGCGAGGGGGTCGGTCGCACCCCGAACCTGGACGGCGTCGATACCCGCCGGCCCCGACGCGCCCGCCCACGCCCGTTGGTTCCTGTGGTCGAGGGTCGGCAGATACCACCTGCCGGCTGAGATGGGGACGGCGGTGCTGCTCCTGAGCGAGCTCGTCTCCAACGCGGTGCGCCACGGTGAGGGCAGTGAGCCGATCGACGTCAAGATCACCCTCGATCGAGAGGATCTCCGAGTGATCGTGAGGAGCCCAGGCGCTCGGTTCGACCCGAACGAGGCGCTCCACGAAGCCGACGGAGGTGGGCTCCGGCTGGTCGAGGCCCTGTCGGCGGGCTGGGGGGCACGACCAACCCAGAGGCGGGCATGGAGGCCCGGTTCGTGGTTCAGCGAGTCCCGCAGCAAGCCGGTACGAGCCGCGGGGTTCCTGTGCGCTCGACCGCGTGGCGGGCTATGAGCCGGATGAGTCCCCGAGGCCGAGCCCGACCTTGTCGCCGTGCTCGAGGGCGTGGGCCGGAGGGCCGAGCCCATGACCAGCCGCGTGCATCGGTTTCCCGCAGGCGCTGTGCGCTGCCTCGACGACGAGCGCGGCGGCACCCGACTCGGCGACCGCGGTGACGTAGTCCCCGTGGGTCCAGTTCCCGGACAGGCCTCCGGTTGAGACGAGGTTGCAACTTCCCGAAGCGTGCATCCGAGCGATCGTGCCGCCGTGGATACCCGACTCAGAGGCGTCCGGAGGCTCCTCGCCCGCTTCATCGGTCTGAGGAGCTTGCGGGAGTGACGGTGACTCCCCGGAACCCGGGGAGTCGTCATCCGGTCCGCCGGGCCCCACCGCCAGCGCGGTCAGGCCGAAGCCCAGCGCGGTCGGAACGAGGATCGACGCGATCAGGAGGATCCGCTTCACCCCGGAATCGTCATCCATCGGTGCCCGGAAGGCAATACCGGCTATAGCGGCCCCTCGGGATCGCCGGAACGAGCCGCCTCGATCTCGGCGACGAGCGCTTCCACCGATGGTCGTATCCGGTCCCGCAAGTCGTCCCAACGCTCTTCCTCAGCACCCACGTAGATATCCCGAGCCCGCGCAAGCACGGCCTGGTGCTGCAGGGGAAGCCGCTCGAGTGCCCACTCGGCGGCTGCATCCTTGGTATGCACGGTGGCGGAGTCCAGGCTTCTCCACACGCGCGCGAGCGTCAGAACGACGTTACGGGTATCCGGATCGACGTTTCTGACCAAGCCTTCGACCTCGGCGACGAGGGCCTTGCGGAAGTCCTCTCTCGGCACCGGATCGAAAACGTCAGCGGCTGGTGGCCCGGCGAGCGTCACGTCGGCGAGCAGCGTCATCGTCACCAGGAGCGTCACGTCGGGATCCGCTCGTGAGTGCCGGGCCGCAGCGTCGCCGCGCTCGAACCGCTCCCGCAACCACTCTCCGTACTGGAAGTCCAACGTCGGTGGATAGATCCATGGACGGATCTCCGTCGCGACGACCACCGTCAGCTCGACCGGACGGAGCGGCGCGGCAGCCGGGTCCCCCGCGGATACACCCAGGAGCCGATCGACTAATCGCTTCCTTTGGTGGTCGGTCATCGTGCGCGCCGAAACGGCGAGGACGTCGATGTCGCTCTGCTGCCGGAGGCGGCCGAGGGCGGCCGAGCCGTGGAGATACGCGCCCACGAGGTGCTCGCCGAGCACGGAACG
>DASQTT010000036.1:0-11387 GCA_035641735.1 Actinomycetota bacterium
ATCGAGCGCGAAGGACCCACGGAGCTCGAGGCCACGTTCGACGCGACCCACGTCGCGACCGTGGTCGCGCAGCTCGTCCGCAACGCCGCCACGTTCTCCCCGCCGGACACGCCGATCTCGGTCACGCTGCGCCGGGAGGGAACGAACGCCGTGCTCGAGGTGGCCGACGGGGGCCCGGGCATCCCGGCGGAGCGGCGGGACGAGGTCTTCGAACGGTTCTCGAGGTGGCGCCCCATCGGGTATGAGACCGCGCCCGGTCCGGGCCTCGGCCTGTTCATCGCGCGAGCGATCGTCGAGCGGCACGGCGGGACGATCTCGATCACGGAGGCACCGGCGGGGGGTACGATGCTGCGGGTTCGGCTCCCCCTGGAGGGCGCGCGTGGCACGGACGACGCTCCTGATCTGTGACGATCACAAGGTGCTGACCGACGCCCTCGCGACGGTCGTCGGGCTCGACGACACCCTCGAGCTGGTCGCGCCGCCGGTGCACGACCCGGAAACCGCGATCGACCTCTCCGCCGAGCACCTCCCCGACGTGGTCCTGATGGACATCGTCTTCAAAGGCGGGATGTCCGGGATCGACGCCACGCGGCGCATCAAGGAGATCTCGCCCTCCACGAAGGTCGTGATCATCACGGCCCACGACGAGGATCACCTGCTGGTCGAGGCGGTGGAGGCCGGAGCCTCGGGCTTCCTCGGCAAGGGCGAGGCGGCCGAGGAGGTGCTCGCGGCAGCGAAGGCGGCCGCGGAAGGCGAGGTCCTGATCGATCCCTCGACGCTCACCCGGCTGCTCGCCCAGGTGGCCCGGCAACGCGAGGCGCACCGCGAGGCGCAGATGCTCCTGGACGACCTCACCGATCGAGAACGCGAGATCCTCCAGCTCCTGGCGGAGGGGATGCGCAACGAGGGCATCGCCCAGAAGCTGTTCATCAGCCCTCAGACCGTGCAGACCCACGTGCGGAACATCCTCGGGAAGCTGCGCGTGCACTCGAAACTGGAGGCGGTCGCCTTCGCGGTCAAGCACGGCGCGATCGCGGTCTGAGCACGCTCGGCGCGCGCGAACCCGTTCCCGACGGCTCAAGTCTCGAGCCCCGAAGGTCGATTGGACAGTGGAGCGTTCAAACGCGCCGTTCGGCGCGAGAGGCCGTCCCCCCTCGATGGCCTCGGGGACCTCCCCGAGAAAGGCCCGAGTCCACCCCTCCCGGACTCGGGCCTTTCATGTTCACGCGAGGGACGACCGCCGCACCTTCCCCGTCGTCGTGCGTGGGATCGCCGGGACCAGCCGGACCTCTCGCGGGAGCTTGAAACGGGCGAGCCGTTCGGTTCCGTGCGCGCGCAGCTCCTCGAGCGAAGGTGGGTCGTCGATCGTCCGGGGGACGACGAAGGCGACCACGTGCTCCCCCCACTCCGGGTCCGGCTGCCCGGTCACCGCGACGTCGGCGACCTTCGGGTGGGTGGCGAGGACCCGTTCCACCTCCTCCGGCCAGACCTTCTCGGCGCCGGTACGGATCAGGTGATCCGCCCGCCCGAGGACCGACAACCGGCCCTCGTCGTCGATCGCGCCGAGGTCGCCGGTGCGGAGCCACCCGTCCGTCGTGAAGGCGGCGCCGGTGGCCGCCCCGTCCAACCGGTACCCCTCCATCAGGGTCGGGCCGGTCACCTCGATCTCGCCCTCGACGTCGAGACGAACGTCCATGCCGTCCAGGGGCACCCCGTCGTAGGCGAACCCGCCGCAGGTCTCCGTCAGGCCGTACGTCGCGACGAGGTGGGCGCCGCGCGAACGCGCGGCGCCCACCGTCTCGGGGTCGAGAGCGTCGCCGCCGACGAGCAGCGTCAGCCCGTGCAGGCCGAGGTCCGTCGCCACCAGGCGACGGACCATCGCCGGGACGACGGAGACGAACGCGGCGCCCTCGCCGTCCTCCACCAGCCGAACGGGGTCGAAGGCCTCGTGGGCGGTCACGGCGGCGCCGAGGATCGCGGCGCGCATGAGCACCAGCACTCCGCCGACGTGCGCGGGGGTGAGGACGCTGAGCCAGGGAGCCCCGGGCGTCGCCCCCAAGCGCGTCGCCGAGGTCCGCACCGCGACCGCGACCGCGACCCGGTGCAGCTCCACGAGCTTCGGCGCTCCGCCCACGCCCGACGTCGCCACCACGAACGCGACGCCGGGCGCCACCGGCGCCCCGTCGGCGAGGATCGTCTCGTCGTGCTCGTCCCGGACCGCGGTGGGACGGGCTCGCTCCACGATCGCGCGCTTCTCGCCGGGGGTCAGGCGATGGTCGAGCGGGAGGAAGGGGGTCTGCTCGAGCCAGAGCTCCCGCACCGTGTCCACCCACGCCGGCCCCGGGGGCCGGTCGATCACCACCAGCTCGTCGGTCGCCATCGGTCCCGTCGACCTCGCTCGCACACGTCGGGTAGGCTAGCCAACCGTTCGAGCGAGCGCTCTCGGAGTGAACGGTCATATGGATGAGACGCCGGACATCGCCCTGGCCCTGGACTGGCAGCCGGGATCGGAGGGCGCGTCGTGGGCGGACATCCGCTACGAGACCGCGGAGGGGATCGCGAAGATCACGATCGCGCGTCCCGAGGTCCGCAACGCCTTCCGCCCGCGCACCACCGACGAGCTCATCCGTGCCTTCGACCTGGCCCGGGACGACCCCGCGATCGGCGTCGTGATCCTGACGGGCGACGGACCGCTGGCGTTCTCGTCCGGCGGCGACCAGGGCGTCCGCGGCGACGACGGCTACGTCGACGAGGAGGGCGTCGGAAGGCTGAACGTCCTCGACCTGCAGGTCAGGATCCGCCGTCTCCCCAAGCCCGTCATCGCGATGGTCGCGGGATACGCCATCGGCGGCGGTCACGTCCTGCACGTGTGCTGCGACCTCTCGATCGCCGCCGACAACGCCCGGTTCGGTCAGACCGGCCCACGGGTCGGCTCGTTCGACGGCGGCTACGGGATCGGTCTGCTCGCCCGCCAGGTCGGCGAGAAGCGCGCCAAGGAGATCTGGTTCCTCTGCCGGCAGTACGACGCGCAGACGGCGCTCGAGTGGGGCCTCGTGAACGCGGTGGTCCCGCTCGCGGACCTCGAGATCGAGACCGTGCGATGGGCGAAGGAGCTCCTGGGCCACTCCCCGCTCGCGCTGCGGCTCCTGAAGTCCGGTTACCACGCGGGGGTGGACGGGCTGGCCGGCGTCCAGCAGCTCGCCGGCGACGCGACGCTCCTCTATTACATGAGCGAGGAGGCGCGGGAGGGTCGCGACGCTTACGTCGAGAAGCGGCGGCCCGACTTCTCCCGCTTCCCGAAGCGACCGTGAGCCGCTGGCTCGCGGGGGCCCGGCCCAGGACGCTCGGCGCCGGCGTCGTGCCCGTGCTGGTCGGCGCCGCCGCGGCGGACGGTTTCGTCCCATGGCGCTTCCTCGCGGCGCTCGTCGTCGCGCTCGGACTGCAGGTCGGCGTGAACTACGCGAACGACTACTTCGACGGCACGCGCGGCGTGGACTCCGCCGAGCGGCTCGGTCCGCCTCGTCTGGTCGCGAGTGGCGCCGCGTCGCCGAGCGCGGTACTGACGGCGGCCCTCGCCTCGATCGGGGTCGCCGCCGTCGCCGGTCTGGCGCTGGCGCTGGTGACCGAACCGCTGCCGATCCTCGGACTCGGCGCGCTCGCGCTCCTGGCGACGCTCCTGTACAGCGGTGGCCCGAAGCCGTACGCGGGCCTCGGCCTCGGCGAGCTGATGGTCTTCCTGTCCTTCGGGATCTTCGCCACGTGCGGCACCGCGTACGTGCTGAGCGGCACGGTGCCCTCAGACGCCTGGTGGAGCGGCGCCGCCCTGGGGCTCCTCGCGGTCGCGATCCTCGTCGCGAACAACCTTCGCGACGTGCCGACGGACGCGGCCGCCGGCAAGCGCACGCTCGCGGTTCGACTCGGGGAGGCGCGCACGCGCCTGCTCTACCGGACATGCGTCGCCGGCGCGTTCGCGACGATCGCGGTGGGCACGATCGTCCACGCGAGGTGGCCACGCCTCGGACTGTCGCCCTGGGCGCTGCTGGGCCTCGTCGCGTGGATCCCGGCGATCCGGCCGATGGAGATCGTCGGGTCCGCGCGCGGCCGGGACCTCGTTCCGGCGCTCACCGGAACGGCCGCGGTCCACGCCTCGTGCGGGCTCCTGATCGCGCTCGGGCTCGTCCTGGAGCGAGCGATGGGACCGATCGACGTCGGGATCGGCGCATGAACCTGGGAGACCTCTCGTTGGCGTGCGCCACCGCGCTGGTCGACGAGCTGATCGCGGCGGGGATCCGTCACGCGTGCCTCTCTCCCGGCTCGAGGTCGACCCCGCTGGCGCTCGCCCTCGATCGGCACCCGGGCGTGGAGCTGCACGTGCACCTCGACGAGCGCTCGAGCGCGTTCGTCGCCGTCGGCATCGCGAAGGCGACCGGCCGCCCGGCGATCGTCGCGACGACGAGCGGAACGGCCGCGGCGGAGCTACTCCCCGCCGTGGTCGAGGCGTCCCAGTCCCGAACGCCGCTCGTGCTCGTCACGGCGGATCGTCCCCCCCGCGTGCGCGGGACCGGCGCGAACCAGACGATCCTGCAGCCCGGCCTCTTCGGCGAGTACGTGCGCGCCACGCTGGACCTTCCCGTCCCGACGACCGAGGGGCACGACGCGTGGTGGCGCCAAGCGGCGCGCGAGGCCCTCGGGGCGATGGCCGAAGATCCGATCGGGCCCGTGCACCTGAACTGTCCCTTCGAGGAGCCGCTCACCCCCGGCGCCGCGGTCGAGCACGAGCCGCCCACCGCGCCGGTCGGGAGCAGCGACCGTCCGGAGGCGGAGCTCGATCCATCGGAGATGGACCGGCTGGCCGAGCTCATCTCCGGTGCCCGTGGCGCGGTCGTCGTGGGAGGTCTCCCCCCGTACCTCGGCGCGGGGACACAGACGTGGTCCCTCCTGATGGGATGGCCGGTGCTCGCCGAGCCGATCTCCAACGCGCGGCTCCCCGGCGACGCGCTCGCCGCCGGCCAGTCGGTGATCGGCAGCTCTTGGGGAGCCCGGTACCCACCGGAAGTCGTGATCCAGCTCGGCGCCGCGCCGACGACGCGAGCCACCCAGGGGTTCGTCGCCTCAGCCGCGCGACTCGTCGTGGCCGACCGGTGGCACCTGGATCCCGACCCGGATCGCCTCGCCACGTGGCGGCTCGCCGTGGACCCCGAAGCGCTCCCGGGACTCGCGACGCACCCGGTCGCGCAGGGCGATGGCGCCTTCATCGCGCTGACCGGACAACGCACGCCGGAAGAGATCGAGGGGCTGTGGGCGGGACGGGTCGATCCGGCGCCGCCCGAGTGGACGGCCGAGTGGCGCTCGGCGGACCAGCGCGCCCGGACCGCGATCGACGAGCTGATGGACGAGTGGAGGGAGCCGTTCGAGCCGCGGGTCGCGCGTGACGTCGCAGCATGGATGCCGCGGGGCGGACGCCTGTTCGTCGGCAACTCCACGCCGGTCCGAGATCTCGACCTCGCGATGGCGCCGCGCGAGGGCCTGACCGTCGTTGCGAACCGGGGCGCGAGCGGGATCGACGGGCTCGTCTCCACCGCGATCGGCATCGCCGCGACGCGGCGCGGTCCGACCGCCGCCCTCCTCGGCGACCTGTCGGTCGTGCACGACTCGGGAGCGCTGCTCTGGAACGGAGCGCGGGACGTGGATCTCACCCTCGTCGTCCTGAACAACGGGGGCGGGCACGTCTTCTCGCTCCTGCCGCAGCGCGATCTGCCGGAGCATCGGCGGCTCTTCGTCACCCCGCACGCGGTGGACTTCGGCTCGCTGTGCCGGGCCGCCGACGCCGGTCATGACCGGGTCGAACGAGCGAGCGACCTGCGACCGGCGCTGGACCGCGCGGCCGCGGCCCGCGGCCTGAACGTCGTGGAGGTCGTCGTCGACGCCGAGCTCGGGCTGCGGCGCCGACAGGAGCTGCGGGACGAGATCGACCGGGTCCTGACAGCATGAGCGGTCGATGAGCGATCCAGGCCGACCCGTCGAGCCGACGATCGACCTCGCTTCGATGGACGACGTCCCGGACCTCGCCCGGTTGCGGTGGGAGCTCTACGTCGAGCAGGAAGGCGCTCGGGAGGAGCTCGGCGCGTACACCGATCGGTTCGTGGGATTCGCCCTGCAGGCGCTCGGGAGCGACCGGTGGCGAGCCTGGGTGGCGCGCGGCACGTCGGGTCCCGTCGCGGCGATGTGGCTCCAGACGGTGCACCGGGTCCCGGTCCCGGGCAAGCAGGCCGGTCCGATCGGGTACCTCACGAACGTCTACGTACGCCCGGAGCACCGTGACCGCGGGCTGGGAACGAGGATGCTCGAACGGGTGCTTGCCTGGTGCCGCGAGCAGGGTTATTCCTGCGTGATCACCTGGCCGGCCGCCCGATCGCGGCCGTTCTACCGGCGCGGCGGCTTCGACCGCCCAGACGAACCCTTCGTCGTCGTGCTGGTCCGGGACCAGCCCCGCTAGCCCCACCGCAGCGGGTCGAGGAACGCGCGGAACTTGCGCTCGGTCTCGTCGAGCTCGCCCGCCGGATCCGAGCCGGCCACGATGCCCGCACCCGCGTACAGCGTCGCCCGGTCGCTGCACAGCTCCGCGCAGCGGAGCGCGATCGCCCACTCGCCGTCGCCGTTCGCATCGACCCAGCCGACGGGTCCGGCGTACCGGCCCCGGTCGAACGGCTCGAGCTCGCGGATCAGCGCGAGCGCCGCGTCGGTCGGCGCGCCGGCGATCGCCGGCGTCGGGTGCAGGGAGGCGACCAGCTCGAGCGCCGACGGAACCGGCTCTCGCAGGACTCCATGGAACCTCGTCGAGAGGTGCCAGACGTTCGGCGTCTCGCGCAACACGGGCTCGGGCTCCCAGTGCAACTTCGCGCAGCGCGGCCGGAGCGTCTCCGCGACGGCCTCGACCACGATCGCGTGCTCCTCGCGCTCCTTCCCCGACGCGAGGAGCGCCGCCGCGTTCGCGCGGTCCTCCTCGGGATCGCCGGAGCGCGGGGCGGATCCGGCCAGCGGGTTCGACCGGACCTCCAGACCCTCCCGAGCCAGCAGCAGCTCGGGCGACGCCCCGATGATCACCCCGTCGTCGGTCGGCGCGGCGAACGTGTAGGCGTCGGGGTCGACGGCGCGGAGGCGGTGGACCAGGAGTCTCGGGTCGAGGGTGCGGCCGGCATGCACCTGGATCGTCCGTGCGAGGACGACCTTGCGGAGGTCCGAGCGCCCGATCCTCGCGACGGCCTCGGCGACCGCGGCGCGGTAGCCGGCCGCGGGCGGAAGCTCCTCCAGCTGGAGATCCGCGAACGGCTCGTGGGGATCGCCGCCGGCGACCCGTTCGAAAGGCGGTGGGCCGTCGGGTCGCCGGTCGGGATCGCGCGTGTCGAGCCGCCACGTCCCCGTCCCCGGACCCCGACGGACGGCGCGCCGCAGGACCAGCAGCTGGTGGGCCCTCGTCGCCTCGCCGTCGTACCCGATCGCCCCCGCGGCGACCGGCGCCGGGCCACCGCCCGTCCGGCCGATCGAGCGGAGGAGCGGAACGACTCCGCCGAGCTCCTCGAGGTTCGCGCTGGCGAGGGTCCGAACGGCGCCCGCGCCCGCCACCCCCACGCCGCGTCGCTCGAAGAACACGCCGGGCGGCCGGAAGGCGGCTAGGAGATCGAAGGCGTCCCCGAGGGGCTCGGCCGAGGTTTCGAGCGACGAGGTCGCCGCGTTCATGTCCGCGTGGCGACGACGAGCTGCGTCACGCCGCCGGCGAGGGGGATGCGACGAGCGTCGGCGAACCCGCTGCGCCGCAGCGTCGCGAGGAGCTCGGGGGTCGGCGGCAGGTACGCCGTGGATCGCGGCAGGTACGCGTACGCGGCGCGGTCGGAGAGCAGCCCGCCGATCGCCGGCACGACGCGACGGAAGTAGACGCGATGACCGAGTCGCAGCCAGCGTCCTTCCGGCTCGGCAGTCTCGAGGAGCCCGATCCTGCCGCCCGGCCGTACCACCCGTACGAGCTCATCGAACAGGTCGCCGAGCGAGGTGACGTTCCGGAGCGCGAACCCGCACGTCGCGCCGTCGGCACTCGCGGCGCGCGCCGGGAGGCGGAGGATGTCCGCCTGTACGAGTGGGACGTCGGCCCGCGCGGCGCGCAGCATCCCGAGGGAGAAGTCGAAGCCGACCGTCCGGTGGCCGGCCGAGACGAGCTCCCGACAGAGGTCGCCGGTCCCGCAGGCGAGGTCGAAAACGCGGGAGCCCGGCGGCAGGGCGAGCTCCCGGACCGTCCGGCGCCGCCAGCCGACGTCCATCCCGAAGGTCATGACGCGATTCACGAGGTCGTAGCGGGGGCTGATCGTGTCGAAGAGCGTTCGAACGGCGCGGGCCTTCTCCTCACCCTCGGGGAGCGGCTCGGCGGGCCGCGGTCTCATCGGAGGCCCGTGCCGTCCGGCGGCTCGAGCCGCGTCTCCGCGACCTCCAACAGGACCCGGCGGAAATGATGCGAGACGAGGGTGGTGACCGCGGGCAGCAGCTCGCGGAACGCCTCGACCATCCTGGCGGCCGCCGTGTCCGGATCGGGACCGGTGTCGCGGATCGGCTTGCGCACGTGCTCGTCGAACAGCTCGACGGCGCGGTCCGCGAGGCCGCGCATCGTGGCGTCCGCCTCCCGGGCCAGCGCGAGGAGGTCTCCGAGCGGCAGACCGAACTCGAGGAGACGCAGCGCCGTGCGGACGAGCTCGATGTCGGTGGCCGTGTACCTGGTCTGCCCCTCGACGGTCCGCCCGATCCGGATCCCCTCGCGTTCGACTGCCTGGATCAGTGATGCCGGCACCCCGCTCGCCGCGGCGAAGGCGTCCAGCGTCAAGAGGTCCTCGCCACCGGGCTCCCCTCGCTCCGCGGCCACCGCGGCCGCGAGACCGGCGTCGGGGAGATCGAGCCGTCCGTCGAGCACCCGGGCGATCGCCGCGAGCGTGAGTCCCTGTCGCTGCAGGGCCCGCACCGCGCGGATCCTGTCCGCATGCTCCTCGCCGTACCAGGCGACGCGGCCCTCGCGATCCGGTTGCGGGAGCAGCCCTTTCGCCTGGTAGTAGCGGACCGTGTCGACCGATACGTCGCAAGCGCCGGCGAGCTGCTCGACCCGGTATCGCGCCGAGGTCACCGGGCTCACCGCGACCACCTCATGACCAAGGACTCTACGAGTGTTCGCTCGCACGGTCACCCGGGGACGGGCGTAGCCGATCCGGGCCGAGGCCCCGTCTACGATGCCGCCGATGGAACCGCCGGTGGGGTCCGACGAGGGCGGCGCGCCGACGGGTGCCGGCGGAGCCCCGAAGCGCACGACATCGGTGACACTCAGCCTGGTACTGGCCTGCCTCGGCGGCACCCTCCTGGTCGGAGCGCTCCACAAGGCCCCGTGCTCGGGCACGAACTGGAGCGACGGACGCCAGTACCGCATCGCCTGCTACACGGACATCGTCCCGCTCTTCGACACCGAGCAGCTCCGCGGCGGACGGCTCCCGTACCTGGACGCGTGCGCGGAGGCCCGCACGAACTGCGACGAGTACCCGGTCCTCACGATGTACGCGATGCGGCTCGCGGGCTGGATCTCCGGCGACGACGCCACCCGGTTCTTCTGGGTGAACGCCCTGTTCCTGACCGTAGCGGCAGCCGTCGTCGCGGGCTCGATCTACCTGATCGACCCGCGCCGCGCGTTGTGGTTCGCTCTTGCGCCGAGCCTGGCGCTCGAGGCGTTCGTGAACTGGGACCTGCTCGCCGTGGCGCTGGCCGCGACCGGGACGGTCGCCTTCCTCGGGCACCGCGACGGATGGGCGGGCTCGCTGCTCGGGCTCGGCGCCGCCGCCAAGCTGTTCCCGGGCTTGCTGCTGGTGCCCTTCGCGGCTCAGCGGCTGCGCGAGCGAAGGCCGGACGGGGCGGTGCGTCTGTGGTGGTGCGCCGCCGCGGCGTGGCTGCTGGTGAACCTGCCGTTCGCGATCGCTCGTCCCGCCGGCTGGTGGGAGTTCTTCCGCTTCAACGGCGCCCGGCCCGTTGACTGGGACTCGCTCTGGAGCATCGCGTGCCGGCTGTCGACGTCCGCGTGCGTCCCGACCGGCTTCGCGAACGTGGGATCCGTGGTCGGCGCCGTCGTCATCGTGGTGCTCGTGTGGATCGTCAAGCGGCGCCGCGAACCGGATTTCCCTCGGTGGCAGCTGGGGTTCCCGATGCTCGCGGCGTTCCTCCTCCTGGGGAAGGTGTACTCGCCGCAGTTCTCGCTGTGGCTCCTTCCCTGGCTCGTGCTCCTCCTGCCGGACCTCCGCCGGTTCATCGCGTTCGAGGCGGCAGACCTCGCCGTGTTCTTCACGCGGTTCTCGTTCTTCGGGGAGCTCACCGGGTTCGGCGGTTCTCCGCGATGGGTCTTCGAGGCGGCCGTCGTCGTGCGGGCCGCGGTCCTGGTCTGGTGCGTGGTGTCCTGGGTGCGCGCGCCGAGCAGATCGCCCTCGCGGGATCCGGTGCCGGACGTCGTGGCCGCGACCGCGTGGTGACCGGCCGGCGGCGGCTTCGCGACGGGTGGCGTCCTTGCCTGGTGGTCTTCCTCGGCTCCCGCCTCGCCCTCTCGCTCGTGTCGATCGTCGCCGTCGGACCCCTCGAGCCCCTCGACCCCGTCGACGTGCCGGGCCGACCCGGGCCGGCCGCGACTCCCGGATGGCACAACGCGATCGAGGGGACGGAGCGGCAGGATGCGGTGTGGTACCTGGCGCTCGCCGAGCGGGGTTGGTCTCCCGACGACGCGAGCGCCGCCTTCTTCCCGCTCTATCCGCTCGCCGTCCGGGCCGTGTCCTGGGTGCTGCCGGGCGACGATCTGCCGGCGGCGCTCCTCGTGTCGAACCTGGCGTTCCTCGGCGCCCTGCTCGCGCTGTTCGCGCTCACCGCCGAGGCGTTCGGCGAACGAGCGGCCCGCCGCACGGTCGTCGTCGCGGCCGCGTTCCCGACGGCCTTCTTCTTCCTGGCCCCGTACAGCGAGTCGCTCTTCCTGTTCCTCTCGATCCTGACCTTCCGGGAGGCGAGGCACGACCGGTGGGGCGGCGTCGCGCTGTTCGGCGGGCTGGCGGCGCTCACCCGGAGCGTGGGCGTTCTCCTCGTGGCGGCGATGCTCGTCGAGGCCGTCCGGAGAAGGAGCGAGCGCCGCCCGCTCGCCCCGAGGCTCGCCGGGGCCGCCGCCGTCGCGCTGGGGTCTCTCGTCTGGTTCGGATGGTGGGGGCTCGTGCACGGCCGCTGGCTGGCGCCCCTCGACGCCCAGGCAGATTGGCAGCGGGAGCCGACCTGGCCCTGGGCTTCGATCGCCGATGCGATGGGGTACGCCTGGCGGTTCCAGTCCTACTGGCTCCTGG
>DASQTT010000037.1:0-2310 GCA_035641735.1 Actinomycetota bacterium
CGTCGACGACGCGACCATCGGCGTCCTCGGTCCGTTCGAGCCACAGCGTGTCGCCCGCGACGACGACCACCTCGTCGAACGCGGCTACGGCCTCCATCTCGTCGCGGATGCGAGGATCGTCGAAGCCGCCCGGCGCCCACGCGAGGTATGCCGGCGGCGCCACGTAGGCGCCTCCGCCGGTGCCACCGGGCGGCTTGACCGGGACCGCCTCGTTGGGAGGCCAGACCATCGCCACGACGGCGGCGACCGAGATGGCGGCGATCACCGCGAACGATCGTCGCCGGCGCGCGAGGACGGAGGGGGACACAGGAGGAGGCTACTGCCCGTCACGAACGCATCCGGGAACCGCTCGGGTCGTAGAGCGGTTCGATCGCGAGCGTCGCCTTCACGAGGCTTCCGGCGACGTCGATCTCCACGGTAGACCGCCCGGCGCCGAGGAGCGAGCCCTCCACGATCGCGAGGCCGGCGGCCGCACCCACGCTGTGGGCGTACGCACCGGACATCACGGTCCCGACGACCCGGTCGTCGACGACGACGGACTCGCCGTGGAAGAGCATCGGTTCTGGGTCCTCGAGCTTCATGCTCACCAGACGCGAGGCGGGGGCGGAGGGTTCCCTCCGCCGAAGCGCGTCGGCGCCGACGAAGTCCTTCTCCAGCCACACGAACCGCTCGAGGCCCGCGGTGAACGGGTCGTCCGTGGGGCCGACGTCGTGGCCGACGTGGATGAAGCCCTTCTCGATCCGCAGCGAGTCCAGCGCGTGATAGCCGGCGTGCCGGAGGCCGAGATCGCGGCCCAACGCCACGAGGGCGTCGTGCACGTGAACCGCGAACTCCGGCGGCACGTAGAGCTCCCACCCGAGCTCGCCCACGAACGAGGCGCGGATCGCGAGGGCCGGGGCGCCGGCGACCGCGAGTTCCTTCGCGGTGAAGAAGGGGAAGGCTTCGCTCGAGAGGTCGGCGTCGCAGAGACGCCCGAGCAGCTCGCGACTCAGTGGGCCCATCACCGCGATCGTGGCGAGCGAGGACGTCACGTCGGAGATCGAGACCGACGAGCCCTCGGCGTGGCGGCGCAACCACTCGAACGTCCGATGCTGCGTCGCGGCGGCCGTGAGCACGAGGAACCGATCCGGGCCGAGGCGCGTCACCGTCCCGTCGTTCTCGATCCCGCCCCGACCGTTGAGGAGCAGGGTGTAGACGACACGATCGTCCGCGACGTCGACGTCGTTCGTGCACACTCGCTGCAGGACCTCGAGAGCGTCCGGTCCCGAGACCTCGGTCTTCGCGAACGAGCTGAGGTCGAACAGGGCCACCGCCTCACGCGTCGCGAGGTGCTCCCCGGCGGCGTGCGTGAGCCAGTGCGGTCGGCCGTGGGAGTACGAGTACTCGGGATCGACGCCGTCCGGTGCGAACCACATCGGTCGCTCCCACTGCGTCATCTCGCCGAAGCACGCGCCGGCCGCGCGCAGACGCTCGTGGAGCGGCGATCTCCGCACGCCTCGCGCGGTGGCCGGCTGGAGGAACGGCCAGTGCATCGCGTACAGCCGTCCCAGCGCTTCCTTCGTCCGCTCGTGGAGGTAGCCGGGGTCCGCCTGGGTCCGAGCGAACCGCCGTACGTCGACCTCCGAGGCGTCGAACGTGGGCGCCCCCTCGCGGATCCACTCGGCGAGCGCCCGTCCCGCGCCGGGCGCGTAGATGATCCCCTGCGAGTTGAACCCGGCGGCTACGTAGAGGTTCCTCACCTCCGCGGTCTCGCCCAGGCAGAAGTGCGCGTCGGGGGTGAACGACTCCGGCGCGCGGAGGAAGCGGGAGAACGTCGCGTCCCGCAGCGCCGGGATGCGACGCTCCGCGTTGCCGCGGACCGCCTTGAAGTGCTCCCAGTCGGGACCGAACTCCCCGAAGGCCCAGTCGTCCGGGATCGACGACGTCGGGCGTGGCCGCCCGTTCGGCTCGAACGTACCGACCATCAGCCCGCCGGCGTGGTGCCGGACGTAGAAGTACCCGTCGAGCGCGCGCATCAGCGGAAGCAGGTCGTGAACGCCGGCGATCGGCTCTGTGGAGACGTGAACGTGCTCGGCCGCGTAGAGCGGCACGGGCACGTCCACGGTCGCGGCGAGATCGCGGGTCCACAGGCCGCACGCGAGCACGACGGTCTCCGCCTGCACGTCGCCACGGGTGGTGCGGACGCCGGTCGCGGTCCGGCCGTCGAGCAACAGTCCCTCGACACGAACGCTCTCCCGGATCGTGACGCCCCGGTCGTACGCACCCTTGGCCAGGGCCAGCGCGGCATGGCCCGGGTTCACCGTGGCATCA
>DASQTT010000038.1:0-14885 GCA_035641735.1 Actinomycetota bacterium
GCTGATCGAGCGCGCGGTCCAGATGGTCGAGGTCCTCGGGGCGAAGGAGTTCGAAGAGGAGCACCTCCCCGGGGCGATCAACATCCCCCTGCGACGGATCGAGACGCAGGCCTTGACCCGGCTCGATCGGAGCCGGCCGGTCCTCGTCTACTGCTTCGACTCGGCCTGAGACCTCAGCCCGCGAGCCGCGTGGCGGCTCGAGAGCCTCGGGTTCCCGGAGGTCTACGACTACGTGCCCGGGAAGGTCGGCTGGTTCGCGCCGTATCTCCCGTCGGAGAGGAACGATGCCGATCGACTCCGGGCCGGGGACGTGGCGCGCCGTGACGTCCCGACGTGCCGCCTGGACGAGCCGATGCACGAGGTCCGCGAACGGGTCCGTTCCGCGCGATGGGACGCGTGCGTGGTGGTGAACGAGGAGCGAGTGGTCTTCGGATTGCTGCGAGAGCGGGAGCTGGCGAAGGAAGGAAGCGGGCCGGCCGAACGGTCGATGCGACCCGGCCCCAGCACGTTCCGTCCCAACGTGCCGATCGAAGAGATGGCGGGGTACATGGTGCAGCACGATCTGATCAGCTCGCCGATCACGGCGGCCGACGGACGGCTGGTCGGGCTGCTTCGGCGGAACGACGCGGTCAGGGTGACGCTCGAGATCCTCGGTCATCACCATGAGGATCCAGAGGGCGGCTAGCGGAACGCCGAGACCCCGCGCCTTCGGCGCGGGGTCTCGGGTCGCAGCGGGGGATCGGTCCTAGCCGGTCATCCCGCCCGTGCCACCGCCGCCGCCTTCGCCGCCGCCGGTGTCGTCGGGGTGCGCCTCCTGCATGTGACGGTCGAGCTCGTCCTGCGTCTGGAAGGACTGGCCGCACTTGCTGCAGACCATGCCGCCCTCCATGCCGCCTTCCGTCCCCTGCTTGTTCATGGCGCGCTCCCTTCGATCGGCTGAACCGGTCGCTCGAACCCATACCCTTCCCGTTGTCGTTCCAAGCGCCGGCTCGCAACCGTGCGCGAGCGGGTTGAGCCGACCGATGCCGCCACGGGCGTGTCGCACTAGGCTCGGTTGGTCGGGACCGATCGGCCGGCTGGATCGAGGGGAGAGCGCGATGCCGCAGAAGATCGAAACGTACCTCTGGTTCGACGACCAGGCCGAGGAGGCCGCGAACCTCTACGTCGAGGTGTTCAAGACCCGTCCGGGCGCGCAGGCGGCCGAGTCGAAGGTCACCGACGTCACGCGCTACGGCGAGGCGGGTCCGGGCGAGCCCGGGACGGCGATGGTCGTGAACTTCGAGCTCGAGGGGCAGCGGTTCATCGCGCTGAACGGTGGGCCGCAGTTCCCGTTCACGGAGGCGATCTCGCTCTTCGTCCACTGCGAGTCGCAGCAGGAGGTCGACCACTTCTGGAACGCGCTCACGTCCGACGGCGGCGAGGAGAGCCGGTGCGGCTGGCTGAAGGACCGCTTCGGCCTGTCCTGGCAGATCATCCCGGACCGGCTGATGGACCTGATCGGTGATCCGGATCCCGGTCGCTCTCAGCGGGCGATGCAGGCGATGCTCCAGATGCAGAAGATCGACGTCGCGGAGCTGGAGCGCGCCGCCGACGCGTCCTAGGAACCGCTCCTCGGCTCGTATCTGAGGGCGACCGTCCCGCTCGCGAACCGACGCTCGTCCGTGAGTGCCAGATCGAGTCGAACGCCGGCGGGGAAGAAGGGGGTGCCGCCTCCCACCGCGGTCGGCACGAGGAACACGTGGTACTCGTCGACCAGCCCGGTGGCGATCGCATGGGCGGCGAGCCCCGGGCCCCCGATCGTCAGGTCGCGGTCGGCCGAGGCCTTCATGCGCCGCACCGCCTCGGGATCGAACTCCCGCTCGATCGACGTTCGTCCGCTGGAGACGGCCTCCAGCGTGCTCGAGTAGACGACCTTATCGGCACTCCGCCAGGCGTCGCCGAAGTCGCGGATGTACGCGGGCTCGTCCTCCGCGGTGCCCAACGTCTCCCACGCCACCAGCACCTCGTACATCCTGCGCCCGAGGAGGTAGGTGCCCACCGACCGAGCCAGGTCGTTGAACGAGGTGTGAACCTCCTCGTCGGGCTCGGCCCAGTCGAAGTTGCCGTCGGCGTCCACGGTGTAGCCGTCGACGGAGGCGAGCGAGGAGTAGGTCAGCTTGGCCACGGAGGGCGCTCCCCGGTTCGAGGTCCCGCGCTCATCCTGTCACGGGTCGTTCTTGCGGCGGCCGGCCAACGGACAGCGACGCGACCGACGCGATCCACGCGATCGACGCTACCGTGATGTCGATGGATCGGATCGCGAAGGAACGACCGGAGGTGCTCTTCGTCTGCGTGCACAACGCGGGCCGGAGCCAGATGGCCGCGGCGCTCCTGGAACGGCACGCGGAGGGCCGGGTCCTCGTCCGGTCCGCCGGGAGTACGCCCGCCGACGAGATCAACCCCGCCGTCGTCGAGGCGATGGAGGAGATCGGTCTCGACCTGTCGAAGGAGCATCCGAAGCCGCTCACCGACGCGGCCGTCCAGGCGTCCGACGTCGTGATCACGATGGGCTGCGGCGACGCGTGCCCGATCTATCCGGGGAAGCGTTACGAGGACTGGGAGCTCGAGGATCCCGCCGGCAAGACGCTCGAGCAGATCCGGCCCATCCGAGACGAGCTGGACGACCGGGTCCGCGCGCTGGTGGACGAGCTCGTCGAGCGCTAGGTCTCGCGGAGGGGTCCGGTCTCCGTTTCCACGACGTCCTTCAGCGCGGCGAGGGCCGAGGTCCACGCCTGCTCGGAGGTGGTCTTCGCGTGATCGGACGGCAGGTTCGTCTCGGAGACCGTCAGCACGGTTGAGCCCTGCTCCTCCGCGAGCGTCCACGTGACCTGCTGGTAGTGCTCCTCGGAGTCGGGCACGCCCGAGACCGGACTCCAGTGCGTGTGCACGAGCCGGCGCGGAGGATCGATCGCGACGATCGTGCCCTTGTCCTCGTACGGCATCCCCTGATACTCGCCCCGGTGCACGATCGGGCTGCCTTCCTTCCAGTCCGTTTCGGTGTGCACCCCGAAGAACCACCGCTCGATCAGCTCGGGCGTGGTCAGCGCTTCCCAGACCGATGCGACCGGAGCGGCGATCGTGATCGCGGTCTCCGTGGTGATGTCCTGCGGCACGGGGCCTCCTCTCTCAGGGCTCTGCGCGGAGCACCGACATCGACGCTCGTAGTACAACAGGACGGATGGAGGAGCCGGAAGATCTCCGAGCGGTCGCCGAGTCGATCGTCGACTCGAACCGGTTCATGACCCTGGCCACGGCCGACCGTGACGGGCGACCCTGGGCGTCGCCCGTGTGGTACGCCCCGGTCGGATACGGGTCGTTCCTGTGGGTCTCGTCTCCCGAGGCGAAGCATTCTCGGAACCTCGCGGTTCGTCCGGAGCTGGCGATCGTGATCTTCGACTCCCACGAGGCTGGAGGATGGAAGGCGCTCTACATGTCGGCGACCGCCGAGCAGCTCGAAAACGTCGAGGAGGCGATCGAGATCTACTCCCGACATGGCGTAGCACAGGGGCTGAAGGGGTGGACGCGCGACGACGTGCTGCCGCCGGCCCGTCATCGCCTCTACCGCGCTACCGTCGTCGAGCGGTTCGTGCTCGACCCGCACGACCGGCGCCATCCGGTGCCGGTGGCGTAGCCGAGCCCTCGGCTGGAGTCGCTGCGGCCTCGATCGACCAGATGCGCCTCGAGACGGAATGCGGTTGGGAGGGAGCGGGTTGCCATCACCATCCATAGCGAAAGGAGTGGGGATGCGAGCGTTCGCGCTGGAGGAGCTGGGGAAGCCGGGTTCGAGCGCGGAGGTTCCGATGCCGGAACCGTCTGCCGGTCAGGTGCGCATCCGCGTCGCCGCGGCCGGGTTGAACCCGTTCGACGTCGCGGTGATCCAGGGGTACGTCAAGGACCAGATGGAGCACCGGTTGCCGCTGATCCCCGGTGGGGACGCGTCCGGGACCGTCGAGGCGATCGGTGAAGGGGTCCTCGACCGGTCGATCGGGGACGAGGTGTTCGGCACGGCGGGCAAGCGCTACCAGGGCGAGGGCACGTTGGCGGAGTACGCCACGATGTCCACGGCGACGGTGGCCCTGAAGCCGGCGTCCGTCCAACACGTGCAGGCCGCCGCGATCCCGGTCGCCGGGGTCACGGCGCTCACGATGGTCGAGGACGCCTCGATCTCGGACGGGGACGTCGTCGTGGCGATCGGGGCGACGGGCGGGGTCGGGAGCTTCCTGGTGCAGCTCGCGGCCAGCCGCGGCGCTCGGGTGATCGCCGTCGCCAGCGGCACGAACGCCGAGTACGCGCGTGCGCTCGGCGCGTCGGACGTCGTCGACTACGGGGCCGGCGACGTCGTGGACGCCGTTCGGTCACTGGCTCCGGACGGTGTGAACGTGATCGCGGAGATGCACGGAGGGGACGACAGCGCGCGTCTGGCAGAGCTCGTTCGGCCCGGCGGCCGCTTCGTGTCGGCGGTCGGCGGCGCCGACGCCGACTCGCTGAAGGCCCGCGACATCGAGGCGAGCAACGTCATGGGGATGGTGGCGACCGAGCCACTGGAGACGCTCGCGGGGATGGTGGAGCGAGAGGAGATCCAGATCCCGGAGATCAGGACGTTCCCGCTGGACCAGGCCGCGGAGGCGTTGGAGCAGGTGGCGTCGGGCCACACACGCGGCAAGGTGGTCGTCGTTCGGTCGTGATCGCCGCGGCGGCGACCGCGGGTTGGCGAAGTCGTCACGAGGGTATGCAGTGGGAACCGCAGCTCGGGAGGTGCGCATGTCCCTCGAGGGCAAGGTCGTGGTGATCACCGGAGCTTCCGCAGGCGTCGGGCGCGCGACGGCTCGGGCCTTCGGCGACCGGGGCGCCACCGTGGCCCTGCTGGCCAGGGGTGTCGACGGGCTGAAGGCCACCAGGCGGGAGATCGAAGAGGCCGGGAGGGAAGCGCTCGATCTGCCCTGCGACGTTGCGGACGCGGACGCCGTCGAGGCGGCGGCGGACACCGTGGAAGCCGAGCTCGGCCCGATCGACATCTGGGTGAACGACGCGATGGTCGGCGCCTTCGCGGAGTTCATCGACGTCGCGCCGGAGGACTTCCGACGCGTGACCGAGGTCACCTACCTGGGCGCCGTGAACGGGACCCGGTCTGCCCTTCGACGGATGCTGCCGCGCGATCGGGGGACGATCGTCCAGGTCGGATCGGCGCTCGCGTTCCGAGCGATCCCGCTCCAGGCGGCGTACAGCGGCGCCAAGCACGCGATCGAGGGGTTCACGGAATCGCTGCGGTGCGAGCTCCTTCACCGAGGCAGCCGGGTGCGGGTCACCCAGGTGCACATGCCCGCCCTCAACACGCCCCAGTTCCACTGGGTGAAGACCGACCTCCCCAGGCATCCGAAGCCGGTGCCCCCGATCTACCAGCCCGAGGTGGCCGCCCGGGCGATCGTCTGGGCGGCGGAGCATCCCCGTCGCCAGGTCCTCGTGGGCTCCTCCACGGTGCTGACGGTCTGGGCGAACCGGTTCTTCCCCGGCCTCCTCGATCGATACCTGGCGCGGAGGGGGATCGAGGCGCAGCAGGCGCCGTGGCCGATCGAGGCCGATCGTCGCGACAACCTCTACGAGCCGGTGCCCGGCGAGCACGCGGCGCACGGGGAGTTCGACGACGACGCTCGGAGCGCCAGCGCGCAGCTCTGGGTGACGACGCACCGGAAGCTGATCCTGGGCGGCGCGGCGCTGGTCCTCGGGGTGCTGACGGCGCTGCGGCCGCGTCGCTAGCCGGATCCGCCGGTCAGCTCGTAGCGGAGGAAGAGGTAATCCCCGGCTCGGCGCACGCCGATCAGCCGCATCCCGTCGCCGGTCTCCAGGAGATCGACCTCGTCGGTCAGCGGGGGGCGACCGGGGCCGCCTCCGACGAGCTTCGGCGAGATCGTCAGGAAGAGCTGCTCGACGGCGCCGGCCTCGACCATCGCACCCATCAGCTTGGGTCCGCCCTCGGTCAGGATGCGGTCGAAGCCTCGCTCGCGCAGCTGGTCGATCACATCCGGCCCTCCGACCTCCTCGACGTCTCCCACGTCGATCGCCTCCGCGCACCGGACCTCCCGTTCCGCGAGGGTTCGCGCGCCCGAGGAGGTCGTGACGACCAAGGCGTCTGCGATCGACGGGTGGTCGGCGGGAAGCTCGCCGCTCGCGGTGACGACCACGAGCGTCGGTGCCTCCGCGGACGACATCCCCGCGCGAAGCCGCCGGAAGGCGTCGGTCCCTGCCGGGAAGGCCTTCTCCGCGGTCCACGGACCGCCGTGCTCCCGGAGCGTCCCCGCCCCGACGACGACGGCATCGGCGACCGCGCGCAGGAGGGCCATCATGAACCGGTCCGCCGGGGCACCTCCGCTGATCGCCGCGGAGGACATCTCGATCCCGGCGATCGCCGCGATGCCGTCGACCGACGAGACGAAGTTCGCGTAGACGATGCGCTCGGGGAGCCGGAAGGGTCCGCCGTGGGCGACCTCCAGCTCGTCGGGGAGCGTGATCGCCGGTTCGCCTCCGGCGTCGACGAGCGCCTCGAGGCGGACGTCGATCTCAGTCACTCGGCCGTTGCGCGACCGTGAGGAACTCGCGGCGCATCTCGGGATCGCGCTCGTAGTTCCCACGCCAGAACGACGTGGACGTGCGCGAGCGCTCCTCGCGGACGCCCCGCATCTGCGTGCAGAGATGAGCTGCCTGGAGATGGACGGCCACGCCGTGAGGATCCATCACGTCGTTGAGATGGTCGGCGATCTGCTGGCCGAGCCGCTCCTGCACGGTGAATCGGCGCGCGTAGACACGGACGAGCCTCGTCATCTTGGAGATCCCGATGATCTGCTCGTGGGCGACGTACCCGACGTGGGCCACGCCGAAGAACGGGAAGGCGTGATGCTCGCAGAGCGAGAAGAAGGGGATCGGCCCTTCGATCACCTGGCTGATCTGGCAGTCGGGCCCACCCCGGCACTCGGTGGGGAACGCCGTCAGCAGCTTGGGGTCGCCCTCGTACCCGGCGGTCGCCTCGTAAAGGGCCCGGACGAACCGGCGCGGAGAGTTGTGCGTACCCTCCGTGTCGAGATCCATGCCGAACGCCTCGAACATCTCCGCGATCGACATCTCGAACCGGTCCCACTGGGCGTCCGTGATCGTGCGGGGACGGACGCGCTCCCACGGTGAGGTTTCCTCCGGATCGCTCGCCCAGCGGCCGTCACCGTCCCGGTCGCGGGCCGACGTCGCGGGCGCTGCTCCGACCGAGCCCTCATGCGGTTCCATCCGCGTCTCCTCGTTCGTCGTCCCGACCACCGTACCGCTCGGTCGACCGAACGCCCGATGACGCGAGACGAGCGCGGGTACGCTCCGATCCGCGAGTACGCGGCGATCGGCGACGGTCGCACCGTCGCGCTCGTCGCCCTGGACGGGTCGATCGACTGGCTGCCGCTCCCCGACCTCGACTCCCCGTCCGTGTTCGCGGCGATCCTCGATACGGACAAGGGCGGTCGGTTCGCCCTCGAGCCCGACGTCCCGTACACCGCGACGCGCCGCTACCTCCCGGAGACGAACCTGCTCGAGACCACGTTCACGACCCAGGACGGGATGGCCCGGGTCGTCGACGGGCTCCTGTTCCACGGGCGGGGGCTCGCGCCGCTCCGCGAGCTCGTCCGGTCGGTCGAGGGCGTGGAGGGCTCGGTCCCGTTCCGATGGAGCGTCGAGCCGCGATTCGGCTACGCGTCGACACCCACGGTGGTGCGCGCTCGCGACGGCTTCGCAGTCGCGAGCGCGGGCGCCGACGCCGTCGCGATCCGGACCTTCGACGCCGGGCAGCCGACGATCGATCCGGACCGCGCCCACGGACGGTTCGAGACGAAGGCGGGCTCGACCTCGTTGATCGTCCTGTCGGCGGCCCAGGGCGAGCCGCTCGTGTTCCCCGATCGCGCGGAGACCGTGGCTCGGCTCGACGACACGCGAACGGGCTGGGAGCGGTGGGTGGACTCGATGACCTACGACGGCCCGTTCCGGGACGCCGTGCTCCGGAGCGGTCTCGCCCTCAAGCTCCTGGTCTTCTCCCCGTCGGCGGCGATCGCCGGGGCGGGCTCGACGTCGCTTCCCGAGGAGATCGGCGGGGAGCGCAACTGGGACTACCGCTACTCGTGGGTGCGCGACTCGGCGTTCACGCTGGGGGCCTTCCTGACCCTGGGCTACCCGGACGAGGCGCGGGCCTACTTCTGGTGGCTGATGAGCGCATCCCAGATCACGAAGCCGCGCCTGCAGGTCCTGTACCAGCTGGACGGCGACCCGCGCGCGAACGAGCGGACCCTCGGTCTCGAGGGCTACCGCGGTTCGCGGCCCGTCCGAGCCGGCAACGCGGCCGCGGAGCAGACCCAGCTCGACATCTACGGGGCGCTGCTCGAGTGCGCGTGGCTCTACGCGAACGAAGGGAACCCGCTCGACCGGGACATGGCCACCAGACTGGCCGGGACGGCGGATCTCGTCGCCGACATCTGGTCCATCCCGGACTCCGGCATCTGGGAGGTGCGGAGCGCTCCGCGCCACTTCACCCAGTCCAAGATGATGTGTTGGGTGGCGCTCGACCGAGCGATCTCGCTCGCCGAGTCGTCGCGCATCCCGGGCGATCACGTCCCGCGGTGGACCCGGGAGCGGGATGCGATCCGCGTCTACGTGGAAGAGCGGTGCTGGTCCGATCGCCTGAACAGCTACGTCCGATCGGCCGACTCGGAGGATCTCGACGCGAGCCTCCTCCTCGCTTCCCTGTTGCGATACGCCGAGCCGACCGATCCGCGCATCGCCGGGACGCTCGAAGCGCTCGATCGCGAGCTCCGGGATGGCGCCTTCGTCCGGCGATACTCCACCGAGGATGGATTGCACGGCGGAGAGGGAGCGTTCCTCGCTTGCTCCTTCTGGTTCACGGACGCCCTGGCGCGAGCGGGTCGGCTGGATGAGGCCGAAGAGCTGATGGAGGAGCTGGTCGAGTTGGCGAACGACGTGGGGCTCTACGCCGAGGAGGCCGATCCCGCCGACGGGGCGTTCCTTGGGAACGTCCCGCAGGCGCTCCCGCATCTGGCGCTGATCGGAGCGGCGAGCTCGATCCGCGAGGCCCGGCGGAGGCGCGGATGAGCCCGCTCGGGACGCTCGTCGGCGGTCTCCTCGGAACCGTCGTCCTGACGACCGTGCTCCGGATGGCCAGCGAGCTCGGGCTGACGAGGGTCGACCTCCCCTTCCTCCTCGGCACCGCCGTGACCGACGATCGATCGCGGGCGAAGGCGCTCGGGTACCTCGCGCATTTCGGGTTCGGCCTGCTCTTCGCGTCCGGCTACTACCTGATCTTCCTGGTGATCGACACGAGCGGCTGGCTCTTGGGCGCGGTCCTCGGCCTCGTGCACGGGCTCTTCGCCGGGACCGCGCTGGTGAACATCCTCCTGCCGCTCGTGCATCCGCGGATGGGGTCGCCGTGGACGGATGCGCGATCGACTCCGCTCCTCGAGACGCCCGGGTTCCTGATGCTCAACTACGGCGCGAGCACCCCGGTGGTCAGCACGATCGCGCACGTGCTCTACGGCGCGATCGTCGGGGGACTCACCTCCTGGGCCGGCTGAGCCCCCGGGTGAGGCGCGTCAGTCCGCGAAGGTGCTCTCCAGCGGCAGGCCGGGGCGCCACGTCTGAACCAACAGGTGGAGCGGCGATCCCTCGACCTTGATCCGCACGACCCGCTCGATGTCGAGGACGAACGTCGGTGCTCCCGGCGGCGCGTCGGTGAGCCTGGCTCGCTCGTCGGGATCGGTGATCTCTTGCGCACGGCCCGACAGACGCGCGTCGCCGATCCACGTCATCTCCTCGCCCTCGACCAGCAACGAGGCCGAGTGGATCTCGGTCCGCGGGTCTCGCCGGAGATCGGCGAGCTTCCGCGACCTCGGCATCATCCCGAAGGACACGTCGCCGTCCACGAACCGCATCTCGATGCCGCTGACGCGCGGCGAGCCGTCGCGGCGAAGCGTCGCGATCGTCTTGTGCTTGTGGGCGTCGAGCACCTCTTGCACCTCGGCAGCGAACGCCGGCTCGGAATCCACGACGTCCTGCCAGCGCGCCAAGTTCCCTCCGATCTAGAGCTCGATCAGGCCCGCGTTCGTCGGGCTGAACCCGCACGCATCGAAGTAGAAGGGCCGGAGGTGATCGTCGAAGTCGACGTGCATCCACTCGCAGCCGGCACGACGAGCTTCCTCCACCGCGAGGGCCACCAGCTTCACGCCGATCCCTCGCCGACGTGCGCTCGACGCCACCATCGTGTCCTGGATCCACGCATGGACGAGGCCGTCCCACGGAACGTTGACGAACCCCACGAGCGTCCCGGCCTCGTCCCTCGCCGTCGCCCATCCGAGGCTGTGCCCGTGCAGCTGCTCGACCCAGTTCCACTCGTTCTCGTCGTACACGCGGGTGTCGAATGCCTCCGCGTGGAGGGCGTTCATCTCCTCGTTCGTGACGTCCTCCCGCCACGCGTACGTGATCGTCACCCGTCGCCCGTCTACGCCGCCCGCAGGTACAGCACCGACGGCTCGGTGTCGAGCGGCGGATGGAACCCGACGGGGCCCGCGGCGGCGACCGTGACGTCACCGATCTCGACCGTCTCTCGACCGTCCACGCCGAACCACTCGACCGAGTACGGCCCGGGTTCGAGGGTGACCGTGAAGTCGCCGCGATCGGGTTGAAGGACCAGGTACTCGACGCCGGGGTTCGCCAGGGTGAACCGCGTGGAGCTGAGGTCCGGTCGCGGCTCCATGTCGATCAGACCGACGCGCTCGGCGTAGCGGACCGTGTCGCCCATCGCGAAGCGGGCCGGCTCGAAGGTCTCGAACGACATCGGACCGCCCGCCTTGGGGTCGGGCGGGTTCACCCCGCCGATCAGCCCGAAGTCCATGAGGATCGGGTGGTGGCCCCGGATGAACGTCTTCCACACCCACAGCGCGTCGCCGGCGCCGGGGGCGAAGTGGTCGGTGTCGGCGATCACGACCTTCCTTCCGTCCGCGGGGGGTGGATCGGCGAACCAGCCCGCCGCCGGGATCTCGGGGTTCCCGGGGAACCAGCCCGGCTCCTCGAACCCCGGCGAGATCCACTCGGCCCGGCTGTTCCACAGCGGATCGTTCACCTTCGTCTGGTCCGCGACGGGGAACTGCATCGTGATGCCGATCGGATGCGGCTCGTAACCGCGCTGCTGCTCGTAGCGCTTCACGACGTCGATCACCCAGTACTGCCACTCGGTGGAGTCGCCCCACTCGGGCACCTCGTCCATCCCGAGATACGTCGCGAACTCGAGGTCGACCTTCCCGCCGCCCGACGATTCGTTCGCCACCTCCCAGAGGACGTTCGGGAAGGCCTGCACCGTGTCGATCACCTTCCGGATGTATGCCTCCTGGAGCTCCCGCACGCGCGGGTCGAGCGGAAGGACCTGGTGATCGAGGATCGATCCGATCGAGATCCCGTTCACGTTGTTGCTCCGGTGGAAGGGGTGGCCCTCGACGTGCATCGGCGCCGTGCTCAGATGGATGCCCCACCCCTCGAAGAGCATCACCGCGACGTACATCCCTCGATCGCCGGCGGCCCGGACGCGCTCGTGCAGCCGCTCGAAGAACGCTTCGTCGAACGCCTCGAGGTCGAACCGTGGCTTCCCGTCCGTCGCCTCGCCCGGCCCGGTCCGCGCCCACGGCTGCGGCGACATGCAGAGGTGGTAGTCGGCCGCGGCCGTGTACGAGCGGAACTGCTCCCAGCGCCACATCCGGATGAAGTTGTGGCCACGCTCCTCGAGGAAGTCGAGGTACGCACCGAAGTCCATCCGCTCCGCCTCGTCGGCGCACGGCTCACCGGGCCCCATCCCGTCGTGGAAGTTGTTCCAGAGGTGCGAGCCGCTCAGGTAGACGGCTCGCTCGTCCCGGCCGTCGTCCCGGACCGAGAAGTATCGGGGGTTGCGGCTCGAGACCACGAGCGGTCCGAGAGCGTTCCGGCGCTGGGTTCGATCCTCGAGCATGATCGGTCTCCCCTCGGACGGGACTACGTGCGGCGGATCCACCGATCGTAGAACCGCGCGTCAGATCTGCGCACCCGTCGCCTCCGCTGCAGGTCAGGCCGTCCAGCCGGACTAGCTCGCGCCGCTCCGCCGAGCGTCCGAGCGCGGGCGGGAATCGGGCGTCGGCGCCGGCGTCCGAACTGGGTGAACGGGTCATCCGACGGGGAGGCTGCTCATGCCGCACGAGGTCCACGATCGGCGCGACGTGCAGGATCTGATCGAGCGCGGGGCGCAGGTGGTCGAGGTTCTGGGTGCCGAAGGGTTCGAGGAAGACCACCTCCCGGGCGCGATGAACATCCCGCTCCGGCGCATCGAGACCGAGGGCCGGACCCGACTCGAGCCGAGCCGGCCGGTGCTGGTGTACTGCTGGGACTCCGCCTGAGACCTCAGCCCACGAGCCGCGTGGCGGCTCGAGAGCCTCGGATTCGCCGAGGTCTACGACTACGTGGACGGAAAGGCCGACTGGCTCGCCGCCGGTCTGCCCACCGAGGGGACGAACGCCGGCCGCCCGGATGCGCGCGATGTCGCACGGGCCGACGTGCCGACCTGCCGCCCCCACGAGCCGATCGCCGACGTTCGAGCCCGCTTGCGTGAGGCCGCATGGGATGCCTGCGTCGTGGTGAACGACGAGCGGGTGGTCTTCGGACTCCTTCGCGAGGGCGAGCTCGGCGCGAGCGGAGACGGGCCGGTCGAGCGGTTCATGCGGCCGGGTCCCAGCACGTTCCGGCCGAAGGTGTCGATCCAGGAGATGGCGACGTTCATGACCGAGCACGACCTCACGAGCTCACCGATCACGTCGTCGGATGGGCGGTTGGTCGGGCTGCTCCGGCGCGACGACGCCGTCCGGGTGGCGACGGAGCTTCACGACCACGGTCACCACGGGGAGGCGGGTGCAGGGTGAGCGAGCAGCCGCTTGCCGTCGACGCTCGCGCCGATCGCTCCTTCCGATGCGGGCGGTGCCGGCGTCTCATCGAGCAGTGTGCCTTCTGTCAGGATCCCGCGTGCCGGAGCGTGATCTGCTACTCGTGTCTGCGACGGGCGCTGCGGCAGTCGCTGGACCAGCCGCACCCGCACGGCGGCTGAGCGCGCCATCCAGCGGGTCGCGATCCCTCAACCTGCGGACAGGGTGACCGACGCTCGAACCCGGTCGCGGAGACCCGGCGGCACCGGCTCGCGCGCATCCTCGGCCACCCTCCTGCCGAACCGGCCGAGGATGACCTCACGCCAGCAGTCGTCACAGTCGACGATGTGTCGTTCTAACCACCGTCGAGCCCGAGCGGTCAGCTCGCCCGACACGTACTCGGCCGCGTTCCGTTCGGGATCGTGGCGCCGACTCATCAGCCAGGTCCTCATCGCTCCTCCACCCCTCGTATCTCAGCCCAGAGCAAGGCGGCGAGACCGCGCCTGCCTCGATGCAACCGTGAGAGGACCGTCCCTCTCGGCGTGCCCATCGCGCCCGCCGCTTCGGTGGTGGACAGACCGCCGAGGTCGACCAACGTGATGGCGACCCGCTGCTCCTCGGGAAGGAGCCGCATCGCGCGGCGGAGCGCTTCCTGCTCCAACACGGCCTCGGCCGCCTGCTCCGGATCGGCCACTTCGGGAGCCCGGAAGTCCCGGCCCTCGATCGCCACCTCGATCGGTCGACGAGCCTTCGTTCGGTAGCGGGAACGCGCGAGATTCAGGCAGATCGTCGCGATCCACGGCTCGACCCGGCGTGGGCGACGATGCTCACGCCATGCTCGGTAGGCCGCGAGGTACGTCTCCTGTACGAGGTCCTCCGTGTCCTCCGAGCGGTCGGTGAACCGACGTGCGAGGTTGTACACGAGGTCCATCGTGCCCATCGTGGCGTGCAGGAACTGCTCGTGCTCCTCACGACGCTCCGTCATCTCTCGTCTTCCCGGGCGCCGTCGCGATCCTCGATGCTTCCGCGGATCGGCACCGGCGCCCGTAGCCGCCTCTCAGGAGCTTTTGGCTTCGCCGTGTTCGCTCTCGACGTGACGGTCGAGCTCCTCCTGCGTCTCGAAGGAAGCGCCGCACGTCCCACACACCACCCCACCCCGTCCGCCCTGCTCGTCCATGACTCCTCCCTTCCGCTCGGTTCGCGGCCACCCTCGGCGGCTCAGCCGGCGATCTCGGCTCGCCTCGGCGTGAGCTCGGATCCCTTCAGCAACGGCCAGAGGCCGAGCACGGCGCCGTACATCGCGTGTTCGATCGCGAACGTCCCCCATCCGGCCAGCTTCGGCATGTCCGAGATCGGCGCACCGCCGCCGAAGACCGACGCGATCACGGGCAGGGCCACGAACGCCATCACCACCATGACCGCGAGCCCGTACACGATCCCGCCGATGAGGCCGCCGACGCCGCGGAGCCAGCCGGTCGAAACGAGCAGGCCGAAGATCGCACCCCAGAACGCTCCCGTCACGAGGTGCAGCGCGAGCCCGACGAGCGCCGGGCCGATCGAGATCGCGAACGTGTCGCCGGCCATCCCGGCCTCCATCGACCGCATCATCGCGTCGGGCGCGACCACCGCAGATGCGATGTGGTGGAGCGGTGTGAAGAAACCGGTGTCGTGATACGTCGCCGAAGCGATCATCGCGAAGATCCCCATCACGATCGCGGCGGCGACGCCGAGCACGGCACCGATCCGAACCTCGTGCCACGGGAACGCGGCGCCCCTCGAACCCTGATACGTGCGTTCCATGTGGGCCCCTCCTCTCCGGGACCGGGAAGGTCCCATGAGATACGGACGCGGCCGCAGCGATGCGATTCCATCAGGCGG
>DASQTT010000039.1:0-11546 GCA_035641735.1 Actinomycetota bacterium
CTGGGCGATGCTCGGAGGGCGGCCCGCCGCATGGCTCCGCATCTTCGACGAGGTCGACCGAGTCGTTGTCCACTCTCGACGCGCCGCCGCGGAGCTCCCGCGTCGCGGCGTCGCTCCCGAGCGGGTCGTCCGGATCCCGCACCCGGTCTTCTCCGCAGCCCGGCCGGCGGAGCCGACGCGCGACGGCCACACGCTCCTCTCCTTCGGACTGATCCGGGCGTACAAGGGGATCGACCTCCTGCTCGAGGCGCTCCCGGAGATCGAGCGGGCGGTGCCGGACGTGCGGCTCGTGATCGCCGGGGATTCACACGACGCCGTCGGCCCGTTCCGGGTGCTGTCGGACCGTCTCGGCGTCGCCGACCGAGTCGAGTGGCGCCTGGGGTTCCATCCCGAGGTCGAGATCGAGTCCCTGATGGCGTCTACGACGGCGGTGGTCCTCCCCTATCGACGGTGGGTCGACTCCTCCGGCGTGCTCGCGACCGCGCTCGGCCACGGCGTGCCGGTGGTGGCCACCGACGTCGGAAACCTGGGCGAGACGGTGGAGGAGTTCGGCGCTGGCGAGGTGGTGCCGCCGGAGGACGTCGGCGCGCTGGCGGGCGCGTGCGTTCGACTGCTCACCGACGTCGGCGCCCGCGAACGTGCCGAGGCCGGCGCGCTCGCTGCCCGGAAGGAGCTCACCTGGGAGCACTCGGCCGAGCTCCACGAGCGGTTGTATCGATCGATCGCGGAGCCGCGCCCGGTCCGCTAAGGATCAGGACGCCGCCTCCCGGTAGACGTCGACGACCAGGTCCGCGGACCGCTCCCACGTGAACGTCTGCGCCCGCTGCCGGCCTAGTTCCGCCCGTGCCGCCGTCAGCCCCCGATCGTCCAGCACGCGGCCGATCACACCGGCGATCGCGTCGACGTCGGTCGGATCGGCCAGCATCGCGGCGTCGCCCGCGATCTCCTCGGTCGACGTCCCCGAGGACGTGACGACCGGCGCGCCCTGCGCCATCGCGTACAGGATCGGGAAGCCGAAACCCTCCCCGAGGCTCGGGTAGGCGACGACCTCGGCCCTCGCGCACAGCGCGTCGAGCTCCCGAGGCGGGACGTCCCCGAGCAGTCGGCAGCGGCTCCCGAGGCGCGCGATCGCCGCGTCGAAGCCGCGCCACCAGGCGTCCGGCGCCCACCCCCGTGGCCCTGCGAGGACGAGGTCCACGTCGTCCCGGCCGACCCGTTCGAAGGCGGCGACAAGCCGCGGGATGTTCTTCCGGCGCTCGATCGTGCCCGTGTAGAGGACGTAGGGGCGGTCGAGGCCGAGTCGGCGGACGATCGCCCTAGCTTCATCCCTCTCGATCGCCCGGGTCCGCACCCCCCACGGCACCTGTCGCAAGCGGTCGGGTTCGATTCCGGCGGCCTCGCACGCGTCCATCGTCGAACGGGAGGGGCACATCACGAGGCGAGCGTCGCGCCGCGCGAGCTCGAACCCTCGCTTCAGGACGAGCGCGGTATGCCGGGTGTAGTGGTCCGGGTGCTCGAGGAACCAGAGGTCGTGGACCGTCGCGACCAGGGGCGCGCGTGAGGGCGGGACGACGTAGCCCATGTCGTGGGTGACGTCCACGGGACCGGTCGCGCGTTCCACCGACGGCCAGCGGAGCCACTGCCAAGCCTCGTAGAGCACGCGGCGCGGCATCGGCAGCTGTCGGACAGGCGCGGGGACGGTGAACGCGTCCGCGGGAGGCTCCCGATGCCGCGCCGCGACTCCGACCACGTCGACGTCCGGGCGCCCGGCCAGGGCCCGGAGTAGCTCGACGGTCGAGGTCGCGATCCCGCCCGGGACGACGTGCCAGCTCTGCTCCACCGTCATCGCGACGCGCATCGGACCCGCGACTCTAGCCGCGGGGTCGTCGTCGGCTCGGCGCCGCGGTCGGCGGCGCGCGGCCATGTCGGGCCGTCACGTGATGGGTCTGCCAGCATGGACGCAGGTGCTGGCGCTCACGTCCTTGCAGGCCGCGCGGATCCAGATGGCGGTCTCCCTGGGGTTCCACATCGTGTTCGCCGCGCTGGGGGTCGGCCTGCCGCTCCTGCTGCTGATCGCGGAGTACCGGGCCAACCGGACCCGCGACGCGACGTGGATGGCGCTCGCCAGACGCTGGGCCAAGGGCCTGGCGATCCTGTTCGCCGTCGGGGCCGTGTCAGGCACGGTGCTGTCGTTCGCGCTGGGACTCTTCTGGCCGGGACTGATGGGCCGGTGGGGTTCCGTGATCGGTCTGCCGTTCGCGCTCGAAGCGTTCGCGTTCTTCATCGAGGCGATCTTCCTCGGGATCTACCTCTACGGCTGGGACCGGCTGACACCCTGGCAGCACTGGTGGTCGGGTGTCCCGATCGCGATCGCCGGAGCGGCGAGCGCCTGGTTCGTGGTCACCGCGAACGCGTGGATGCAGACGCCGCAGGGATTCCGTGAACTCGGCGGCCGGCTGGTCGAGGTCGACCCGATCCGGGCGATGCTGAATCCGTCAACGCCGGTGATGACGACGCACATGATCGTCGCGGCGTACATGGCGACCGGGCTCGGCGTCGCCGCCGTCTACGCGGTCGCCGTGCTGAAGGGACGGCGGGACGAGTATCACCGGCGCGGCCTCGCGGTCGGGCTGGCGATCGGTCTGGGCCTCGCGCCGGTCCAGATCTTCGTGGGCGACTGGGCGGCCGACGTCGTGGCGCATCACCAGCCGGTGAAGCTCGCGTCGCTCGAAGGCCAGTGGGAGACCCAACGCCAGGCACCGCTACGGATCGGCGGGCTCCCCGATCCCTCACGCGAGGAGACCCGCTTCGCGATCGAGATCCCCGGCGGACTCTCGTGGCTCGCGTACGGCGACGTGGACGCGATCGTCCGAGGGCTGAAGGACGTGCCGGTCGACGACCGGCCGAACACCGTCCTCGTCCATCTCGCGTTCCAGGCGATGGTGGCGATCGGGTTCGGGCTGCTCGGGCTGGGCCTCTGGGCGGCGGTGGTCGCCGTCCGGCGGCGACGGCTGCCCGACTCACGGTGGTTCCTGCGAGCCGCCGTCGTCGCCGGCCCCGCCGCGTTCATCGCGATCGAGGCGGGGTGGATCGTGACCGAGGTCGGACGCCAGCCCTGGATCGTGCAGGGCGTGATGCGAACGTCGGAGGCCGTGACGTCGCGCCCCGGGATCGTCGTGCACCTCATCGGAACCATCGCGGTGTACCTGGCCCTCGGCGCCGCTTGCGCGTACCTGCTGCTCCGCCTGGCGCGACAGCCGCGGGGCGCCCAGGAGCAGGTCGCCGGGGAGGCGAGGTGAGCGAAGAGACCGCGATCCTCGGCATCGTCTGGCTCGGGCTCACGTTGTATGTGCTGCTCGGCGGCGCCGACTTCGGCGGCGGGGTGTGGGACCTCGTCGCGAGCGGCGGACGCGCCGAAGACCAGCGGCGACTGATCGCCGCCGCGATCGGGCCCGTGTGGGAGGCGAACCACGTCTGGCTGATCTTCGTGCTGACGGGCTTGTTGAGCGCGTTCCCCGCGGTCTTCGCAGATCTGTCGATCGCGCTGTACCTTCCGTTCTCGCTCGCGCTGGTCGGGATCGTCCTGCGCGGGTCCGCCTTCGCGTTCCGCTCGCACGGCGAGCCTGAGTCCGCGTGGCAGCGGGCGTGGACCCGGGTGTTCGGCGTCGCCTCGCTGATCACGCCGTTCGTGCTCGGAGCAGCGGCCGCGTCCATCGCGAGCGGCCGGATCCGCGTGGTCGACGGCGCCGTTCGCGCCGACCTGGTCGGTGCCTGGACCGGCCTGCTCTCGCTGTTCGCGGGCCTGTTCGCCGTCGCGATCTGCGCGTACCTCGCCGCCACCTACCTCACCGTCGAGGCGGTGCAGCGTGGCGAGCGTGAGCTCGAGGACGACTTCCGCGCGCGATCGATGGTCACCGGAGCCGTCGCCGGCGGGCTCGCGCTGGTCGGGGTGCTGCTGGTGCGCGCCGAGGCGCCGATCCTGTGGGACGGGATGCTCGACGCGGGACTCGCGTTCGCGGTCCTGTCCGCTGTGGGCGGCCTGGGCTCACTGGTCGCGGTGTGGCGACGCCGATACCGGCTGGCCCGGGCCGGGGCGGTCGTCGCGGTCTCCTCGGTGCTGTTCGGATGGGGCGTCTCGCAGTGGCCCTACCTGATCGTGCCCGACGTGACGGTCGCGGACGCGGCGGCTCCCGCGGAGACCCTCCGGGTGGTGGCGATCGGCTTCGGCATCGGCGCGCTCGTGCTCGCGCCGTCGCTCTACCTGCTGTTCCGGATCTTCAAGCTCGAGCGCTGACCGACCTCGACTTGCGCGTCTATACACTGGGTGTATAGTCGTCGCCGTGGCTACGCCGCAGACGCTCCTCGGCCTCCTGGAGGACCGCCCGCGGCACGGCTACGAGCTGAAGCACCTCCACGACCGCCTGTTCGGCGCCGGCAAGGAGCTCCGCTTCGGCCAGGTCTACGCCTCGCTCTCGCGCCTCGTGCGCGACGGCTTGATCGTCGTCGAAGCCGTCGAGCGGGACGAGGGGCCGGATCGGAAGCTCTACGCGATCACCTCGCAGGGGGTGGCGCGCCTCGAGGAGTGGCTGCTCGATCCGATCGATCCGACCGTCTACCTCCGGAGCGAGCAGTTCACGAAGGTGGTGCTGGCGCTGCTCTCCGGCCGCTCGGCCGAGGAGATCCTCGACGTGCAGCGCGCGACCCATCTCCGAACGATGCGCGAGCTGACGAGCAAGAAGCGCTCCGGCGACGTCGCGGACGCCCTCGCCGCCGACTTCGCGCTCTTCCACATGGAGGCGGACCTCCGATGGATCGAGCTGACCGCGGCTCGGCTCGACAAGCTCAGGAAGGAGCTCGAGGACCGTGAGTGAGGACCTGTTGGAGGGGACCGAGCTCCACAAGCGATTCGGCAAGACCACGGCGCTCGATGGGGTGTCGATGTCCGTCGGGCCGGGCGAGATCGTCGCGGTGATGGGACCGAGCGGCTCCGGGAAATCGACCCTCCTTCACTGCCTCGCGGGGATACTGCGGCCGGACACCGGCGAGGTGACGTTCGACGGCGAGCGTATCGACGCGCTGGGCGAGGGTCCGAGAACGAAGCTGCGACGGACGTCGTTCGGATTCGTCTTCCAGCTCGGCCAGCTCGTCGCGGAGCTCACCCTCATCGAGAACGTCGCGCTTCCACTCCTGCTGGCGGGCCGAGGGCGTACGGACGCATCCGGTGAGGCCGAGGGATGGCTCACTCGGCTCGGCGTCGGCGAGGTGGGCACGCATCGACCCGGCGAGGTCTCGGCCGGGCAGGCGCAGCGGGCCGCGGTCGCCCGCGCGCTGATCCATCGCCCTCGCGTCGTGTTCGCCGACGAGCCGACCGGCGCGCTCGATTCCCTGGCCGGCGAGCAGGTGATGGAGCTCCTAGTGGGCGCCGCGCAGGAGCGGGAGGTCGCGATCCTGCTCGTCACCCACGACGTGCGCGTCGCGGCCTACGCGGACCGCGAGGTCATCGTGCGCGATGGGCGGGTGGCGAACCCGATCCCGGTCGGGTGAGCGTCCGCTCGGACCTCGTGCTCGGTCTCCGGCTCGCGCTCGCCGGCGGCCGCCAGGCGCTCGCCCGCTTGCTGCTGATCGCCAGCGGGATCGCGCTCGGCGTTGGGTTGTTGCTGTCGGTCGTCGGGATCTTCCCGGCGGAGGCCGCCGTCGAGCGACGGGCGGCCGCACGCCAGTTCGAGGTCCTGGATGGAGGCGAGACGCCGCCGCCGGATCACCTCCTTCTCGACTACGCCGGGACGACGTTCGGCGAGCGGCCGATCGCGATCACCTACCTGGCGCCCGTGGGCCGGCCACCGAAGCCTCCGTGGCTCGATGCGTTCCCCCGACCGAACGAGATCGTCGTCTCGCCCGATCTGGCCGAGCTCCTTGCGTCGCCCGACGGCGCCCTCCTGCGCCCTCGTCTCCCGGCCGAGGTGGTCGACGTCCTCGACGAGCGGTGGCTGGTCCACCCGGGCGAGCTCGTGGCGTATGCGGGCGCCGTGCCCGCCGAATTTTCTGCCGACCGGGAGATCGCGACAGGCTACGGGCTCGATCCGGCGCGCCACGGAGGCGCGGTCACGTCCGGTCTCGCGATCGATCGACCGCTGTCCCAGATCTCGTTCCTGGTGTCCGTCGGGTTGCTGATCCCCATCGCCGTGTTCGTGGTGACGGGCGCCCGCCTTTCGGCGTCCGCGCGTGAGTCACGGTTGGCCGCGATCCGGCTCGTCGGAGGGACGCCGGCGCAGGCACGGCTCGTCACCGCCGGGGAAAGCCTGCTCGCGGGCTCTCTGGGATGCGCCCTCGGGATCGCGCTCTTCCTCGCCGGGCGTCCGTTGCTGGCCGCGGCCGCGCCGCCCGGCAACCGGTGGTTCCCGAGCGACCTCGCCCCGCCGCCCGCCCTCTTCGTCGCGATCCTCGTCGGCGTCCTCGTGCTGTCCGTGGGAGCGTCCCTCGTCTCCCTCAGACGGGTCGTGGTGACACCGCTCGGCGTCGTGCGCGGTGGCGGCAGGCGAGTCCGAGGCACGTGGCGTTGGGCGATGCTCGGTACCGGTCTGGGCGGCCTGCTCACCGTGATGCTGGCGAAGAAGGGGATCATCGGGAACAACCGCATCGTCGTCCCCTTCCTCGTCGTCTCGTACGGACTCACGGCCCTGGGCGCGGCCGCGGCGGCACCCGTCGCGGGATCCGCGATCGCGAGGGTCCTCGCGAAGGTCACCGCCGGACCCGGCATCATGCTCGGCGCCCGTCGTCTTCAGGTGGATCCACGAACGGCGGGCAGGACGGTCGGCGGCATCGTGATCGTCGTGATCGCGGCCGCGATCACGACGATCTACGTGGGGGTCTACCAAGCGAACTACGCCGATGCGTATTTCCCGGCGTCGGTCGAGGCGTCCACCGTGATCGTGGAGCCACTCTCCGCCGAGAGGATCCCCTTCGAGGGCATCGCCGACGTGGAAGGCGTCGACGCCGTCGCTCCCGCGTGGCTCGGCTACACGCGGCACGGTTACAACGTGCTGATCGCCGACTGTCAGGCGCTCGACGCCGCCGTCGTCGAGGACGTCCCGTCGTGCGTCGACGGCGTCGGATACGTGAACGGGAGCCTGTACGACGATGGAGCGAGCCTCCGCCCCGAGATGCGGCTGCGACTGGATCGAGCGCCGAGGATCCGGGTCGAGGTCACGGTCGCCGACACCGACCGCTTCGACACGGTCCTGGGACAGTTCCACAACATCTTGGTGTCGCCCGGGTCGGCGAGCCCGGATCTGTCCCGCCGCATCGCGCCTTCGATGATCTACGTCGACACGGACGGAGACCCGGCCACGGTGGAGCGGATCCGCAACGCGCTCGCGGGGTCGGAGGACGTCAACGTCTACCCGCGCGGGACGGCCGAGGACTACACCGACGAGGTGCCCGTGCTCGTGGACGCAGCGGTCACGCTCGGGATCGCGATCGCGTTCGCGATCGCGGCCGCCACGCTGCTGGTCACGGCCGTCGACGCGGTCGGGGAGCGCCGTCGCTCGCTGGCGATGCTCGTCGCGGTGGGTACGTCGCGGAGCGTGCTCCGCCGCGCGCTCGCCGTGGAGACCGCGCTGCCGATGCTCGCCGGCGTCGCGCTCGGCCTGGCATCCGCGATCGGCGGCACTTGGATGGTCTTCGAGGCGGTCGCCGTTCTCGAAGGAGGGGATCCGCCTCCTGTCTATTGGCGGTCACTCGGATACGTGGTCGTGTTCGCCATCGTCGCGACGGTCGTCGCGACGATCGCGACGTTCCCCTCGCTCGGCCGGGCGATCCGCCCCGAGTCGTTGCGAACGGAGTAGGAGCGCTTCGCCCGAGGGAGCGCAGTGCTAGCGTTCGCCGCCGTGGAGGCCGACCCGCGTCTCGAGAAGGTCCTCGAGAAGCTCTGGCCGGGCCGCGAACCGGTGCTGACCCCCATCACGTCCGGGATCACGAACGTGAACGTGAAGGTGGACGTCGACGACGAGGCGTTCGTCGTCCGGCTCCCCGGCGTCGACACCGAACTGCTCGGGATCGATCGCCGCGCCGAGCTCGAAGCTACCCGGACGGCCGCTGCGGCCGGCGTCGGTCCCGAGGTGGTCGACTTCGTCGGGGGGTGCCTCGTCACGCGCTTCGTCGAGGGTGACCCCATCCCGATCGAGGATCTCCGTCGCGAGGACGTGCTGGCGCCGGTCGTCCGGTCGATCCGCGCGATCCACGCGTCCCCAACGATCCCGTCGACGTTCCCCGTCTTCCGGATCGTCGAGCGCTACCACGACCTCGCCGCCGAGCGGGGCGTGCCGATACCGGACGCCTACGAGCGGGCGCACCAGCTCGCCGCCCGGATCGAGCGCGCCTTCGCGGCCAACCCGATGCCGCAGCGGACATGCCACAACGATCTCCTGAACGCGAACCTCCTCCGCGACGGCGACCACGTCTGGATCGTCGACTACGAGTACGCGGGGGTCGGCGACCCGTTCTTCGATCTCGGCAACTTCTCGATCAACAACGGCCTGAGCGAGGACGCGCAGGAGTCGATCCTCCGTCTCTACGTCGATGACGTCCGCGACGTCCACCGCGCGAGACTCGGCCTGATGCGTGTGATGTCAGACTTCCGCGAAGCGATGTGGGGCGTGCTGCAGCAGGCGATCTCGACGCTGGACGTCGACTACGTCGCATACGCGGATCGGCACTTCGACCGCCTGCGCCAGACCGCCGTCGACGAGCGGTTCGACGAGTGGCTGACCGCGGCGGGGGATCGGCCATGACCGATTCGTTCCGGGCGATCGTGATCGGCGGCGGCGTCGGCGGCACGTCCATCGCCTATCACCTCACCGCGCTGGGCTGGAGCGAGGTCCTGCTCGTCGATCGCGCGGAGCTCACGTCGGGCTCGACGTTCCACTCGGCGGGCCTGGTCGGCCAGCTCCGGTCGTCGGTCAGCCTGACGCGCATGATGATGTACGGAACCGACCTCTACCGGAAGCTCGAGGCCGAAACCGGCGTCGACGTCTCCTGGCACGAGGTCGGCTCCCTGCGGCTGGCTTCGTCCGAGGAGCGGATGCAGGAGCTCCAACGTCAAGCCGGCTGGGGCCGGACGTTCGGGCTGCCACTCGAGATCCTGTCGACCGAGGAGGCCCAAGCCCGCTTCCCCCTCTTCGAGCGCGACGGTGTGCGCGGGGCGGCCTTCCTGCCGACCGACGGCTACCTCGACCCCTCGGGCCTCGCGATCGCCCTCGCGGAGGGCGCGAAGCGGCGCGGCGCCGAGATCCGGACGGGCACGCGCGTGACCGGCGTGGACGTCCGCGACGGGCGCATCCGCGGCGTGGTGACCGAGGAGCACGGCCCGATCGAGGCCGACGTCGTGGTGAACGCGGGCGGGATGTTCGCGCACCAGCTCGGCCGGATGGCCGGCGTCGAGGTGCCGGTGGTCCCGTTCGGCCACCAGTACCTGCTGACCGAGCCGATCGACGGGGTCACCGCCGAGCTCCCGACGCTGCGCGACCCCGACCGCCTCGTGTACTTCCGTCCCGAAGCCGGTGGCGGGCTGGTGTTGGGCGGCTACGAACGCAAGCCCGATCCGTGGGCGGTCGAGGAGGGTCCCCCCGCCGACTTCAACGGCAAGCTCCTGCCGGAGGACTGGCCGCGCTTCGAGGCGCTGGCGGAAGCGGCCGCCTCCCTGGTCCCGGTGATCGGCGAGGCCGGCATCGTTCGCCTCCTGAACGGCCCGGAGGCGTTCACGCCCGACGGCGAGTTCATCCTCGGTGAGTCCGACGTCCGCGGTTTCTTCGTCGCGACCGGCTTCTGCGCGCACGGGATCGCGGGCGCTGGCGGGATCGGCAAGGTGCTCGCGGAGTGGATCGTCGAGGGAGAGCCCGAGTGGACGTCTGGAAGATGGACGTCCGCCGCTTCGGCGCCCACTACCGGTCGCGCAGCTACGCGCGCGACCGCGCGTACGAGGTCTACGCCACGTACTACGACATCCACTACCCGGGCGAGGAGCGGCAGGCAGGCCGGCCGTTGAAGCTGCCGCCGGCCTACACACAGCTCGAGGCGCTGGGTGCGGAGTTCGGCGAGAAGTCCGGCTGGGAGCGCGTGAACTGGTTCCGATCGAACGAGGATCCGGCCCACGAGGACCGCCGGCCACACGGCTGGGCCGGCGAGCACTGGTCCACCGCGATCGTGACGGAGCACCTCGCCTGTCGGGAGCGCGCGGCACTCTTCGACGAGAGCAGCTTCGCGAAGATCGAGGTATCGGGGTCGGACGCGGCCGCGTTCCTCCAGCGGATCTGCGCGAACGACATCGATCGCCGCGTGGGGTCCGTGGTCTATACGCAGATGCTGAACCGGCGTGGCGGGATCGAGAGCGACCTCACGGTCACGCGCCTGTCGGACGACCGTTTCCGCCTGGTGATCGGCACGGCGTTCGGCAACCACGACCTGGCGTGGATCCGGAAGCAGCTCGGCGCCGGCCAGCGGGTGAACGTCCGGGACGTTACGGGAGCCTTCGCCTGCTACGGGATCTGGGGGCCCGGCGCCCGCGACGTACTCGTCTCGGCCACCGACGCGGACCTCTCCAACGACGCCTTCCCCTACCTGACCGCGCAAGCGATCCATGTCGGCATGGCCCCGTGCCTCGCCCTTCGCGTTACGTACGTCGGTGAGCTCGGATGGGAGGTGTACACGCCGACCGAGTTCGGCGCGAGCCTGTTCGAGGAGCTCCTTCGGGCGGGCCGAGACCACGGCATGGTGCCGGCCGGCTACCGGGCGATCGATTCGTTGCGGGTCGAGAAGGGCTACCTGGCCTGGGGCGCCGACCTCACGCCGGAGGAGGACCCGTTCCAGGCCGGGCTCGGCTTCGCCGTGGATATGGAGAAGGACTTCCTGGGACGCGAGGCGCTCCGGGCTCGACGCGGCCGGTCCGATCGGCCACGCCTGGCGTGCCTGGTCCTCGACGATCCGCGAGCGACGGTCCTCGGCAACGAGCCGGTCTTCCGCGAAGCCGACGTCGTCTCGCGGGTGACGAGCGGAGGGGCCGGATACGCGGTGGATCGCTCGATCGCCTTCGCCTACCTGCCGCCGGCGCTGATCGAGCCGGGAACGAGGCTCGAGACCGAGGTCTTCGGAGAGCGGGTCGGGACGGAGGTCGTCCACCGTCCGATCTGGGACCCCGCCGGCGATCGCATCCGATCCTAGGCGCGCCAGGGTCCCACCGCCCGCGTGACGAGCCCCTGACCACCCGCTCAGCCCGGCGTGAAGGAGTGACCGTTCCAGCTCGCGCGGATCCGCTTGCGCACGACCCCCGCCACGTCCAGGTGCACGGAGTCGGGGAGCTCGCGTCCACCCGGGTCGAAGAGCAGGGCGATCCCTTCCCCCTCGAACCGTTGGAAGGCGCGATCCGCGCCGGGCGAGTCGACCGACGCCTCCAGCACGAACACGGGGTGGTAGCCGTACTCCATCGCGGTCGCCCAGACATAGAGCACACCGCCACGGTCGCGCACGAACTCCACCGCGTCGGACGAGGCAAC
>DASQTT010000040.1:0-8037 GCA_035641735.1 Actinomycetota bacterium
CCCCCCCGCCGGCTCCAGGTCCCCGTGGACCCGCACCATCGGCGGCGAGCCCGCCGTGAGGTGCAGGTCGGACCCACCCTTCTCCAGCAGCGCCCCGAGCAGCTCGGGCACGGGGATCTGGATGTCCTCGTCCTCCTGAACGACTGAGCTCATCTCACTTCACCACCCTCGCGACTTCCTCGATCGATGTGATCCCTGCTCGGACCTTGTCCAGACCGTCTTCGCGGAGGGTCTTCATCCCTTGGTCGACGGCGACGGCCCTGATGGCATCGGCAGATGCACGCTCCACCGTGAGCCGTTCGATCTCCTCGCTTCGGAGCATCACCTCGTACAGTCCGATCCGGCCCCGGTAGCCCGTGCCCGAACACGCCTTGCACGAGTCCTTCGGCTCTCGGCCGTCCGGTGCGCGGTAGAACTCTCCGATCTCGGCCCAGATCTCTTCCGAGTAGCCGGCCTCCGCCAGCTCGGCCTCGTCGGGGCGGTACGGAACCTTGCACTTCTCGCACAGGATGCGAGCGAGCCGCTGGGCGACGACCGCGTCGATCGCCGATGCGACCAAGAAGGTCTCGACGTCCATCTCGACGAGGCGGCTGATCGCGGACGGCGCGTCGTTCGTGTGGAGCGACGACAGCACGAGGTGACCCGTCAGGGCCGCTTCGATCGCGATCGTGGCGGTCTCCTTGTCGCGGATCTCACCGATCAGCACGATGTCGGGGTCGGCACGGAGGATCGAGCGGAGGGCCGAGGCGAACGTCAGGCCGGCCTTCGGGTTCACCTGGATCTGGTTCACGCCGGCCAGGCGGTACTCGACCGGGTCCTCGACCGTGATGATGTTCTTCGATTCCTCGTTCAGGATGTTCAACGTCGAGTACAGCGTCGTGGACTTGCCCGACCCGGTCGGTCCCGAGACGAGGATCGCGCCGTAGGGCTTCGAGAAGGCGCGGGAGAACCGCTCGTAGGAGTCCCGAAGGAACCCCAGGTCCTCGAGCGCGAGCAGCGCGCTGCTCTTGTCTAGCACGCGGATCACGACCTTCTCGCCGTGGACGGTGGGGAGCGTGGCGACACGGAGGTCGAGCTGCCGCGTCCCGACCTTCATCGAGATGCGTCCGTCCTGGGGGATCCGCTTCTCGGCGATGTTCAGGTCGGCCATCACCTTCAAACGCGAGATCAAGCCACCCTGCAGGTTCTTCGGTTGCGGACGCATCGGCTCGTGCAGCACGCCGTCGACGCGGAACCGGATCCGGACGTCGCGCTCGCCGGGCTCGATGTGCACGTCCGAGGCTCGCTCCGACACGGCCTGCGTCATGATCGCGTTCACGAGCTTGACGATCGGGGCGTCCTCGAGGGCTGCCTCGAGGTCGAGCTCCTGTTCCTCGCCGCCCTCCGCGGCTTCGGCCGCGATCTGCTCGACGTGCGCGTCGAGCCCGGCGAACTTCTGGATCGCCTGCTCGACGTCCGCGGAGGTGGCGACGACCGGCTGGACATCCCGGCCGGTGATCGTGCGGATGTCGTCGAGCGCGTAGACGTTCGCGGGATCCGACATCGCGACCAGGAGCTTCCCGTCGCGCTCCCCGATCGGGAGCGCCCGGTAGCGCCTGGCGAGCGCTTCGGGGAGCAGCGCGGTCGACGCGGGGTCGATCTGGATGTCGGTGAGGTCGACGAACTCCAGCCCTACCTGCTCGGCGAGCGCCCGGACCAGGTCGGCCTCCTTGATCATCCCGAGGTCGATCAGGACGCGACCCAGTGCCTTCGGCGTCCGCTGGTGCTCCTGGAGCGCGGACTCGAGCTGTTCGGGCGTGATCAGGCCGAGCTCGATCAGGATCTGGCCGAGCTGCTTCGACTTCCGCTTGACGGTCGTCATCGCCGGGTCCGTTCGTTCTAGGTCTGCCGCCCGATGCATCGACGAACGGCGCTACCTGGTTGCTTCGTCATCGTCCTTGAGCACCTGAAGCAGCCCCGCGAACTCTTTGGCCAGGAGGATGCGGTCCACCTCCGCGTCCTCGTCCGGCTCGATCGGAACCCGCTCGGACTCGCCGGTGGACGCCGGCTGGTCGACCGATCCGGCCTCGGCGGCGACGTCGGCCGACTCGGCCGGCGCGGTCTCGGCCGCCGCCTCCTCGGGGACCCACAGCTCCTTCGCGGTGACGGGCGCGGCAGCCGGCTGCGGCGGAGGCCCGGGGACGCGATCGGGCCGGTGGAGGCTCGTGCGCGGCTTGCCGGACGGAGCGGCCGGCGCCTCGGGGAGCCGCATCGCCTCCCGGTCGTGCACGCGCTCGACCTCCCCGGCCATCAGCACCTGGTCCAAGAGATCGAGGAGCACGCCGGGACGGATCCCGACATCGGCGACGACGAAGGACGCGTAGCCTCCACGCCGGACGAACACCCAGGTCTGGTCGGGGAACTCGACGGCCGATCGCTCGGGCTCGCCCAGGACCGCGAAGCGGAGCCACGCGGACTTGAGGTGCCGTTCGACGTCACCCTCGGGGTGGGCGCCCAGGACCATCCCGTCGCGTGAGAGCAGCAGGCAGCCACGGATCCCCGGGAGTCCTGCGACGACCCGTTGGGCGAGAGCTGCGTAGTCGCTCATGCGTTCCCCAGGGCATCGACGCCTCCGCCGCGTCCCTTGAATCGGGTAGCCGGGAGCACGGACGCGCCGGTCGTTCGGGGAGGGGGACCGCCCCGTTCAGCGGGCGGCGAGCGCCGCGAGCGCGGCCGCGGACATCACCTCGAGGGGCGCCGGCGTGCCGGTCCAGAGCTCGAAGGACAGGGCGGCCTGCTCGACGAGGAGCCCGATGCCGCCGAAGACCGTGGCGCCCGCCTCGCGCGCGCGCCGCTGCAGCGGCGTGCTGGGCGGGTCGTAGAGGAGATCGACCACGAGGACGCCGTCGTGCAGGACCGGCAGGCTCCGGTGCTCCGGATCGGCCGACGTCCCGACCGGCGTCGCGTTCACGACGAGATCGACGTCGAGATCGTCGACGCGTGAGACGTCGACGACGGTCATCGAGACCCCCAGGGGCTCGACGATCGCCGCGAGGGGCGCCGCCCGGGACTGCGCGCGGGCGGCCACCGTGAGCGTCCGCATGCCGGCTCGCGCCAGGGCGAGCGCGCAGGCCCGGGCGGCACCACCGGCTCCGTAGAGCAGCGCCGATCGACCCTTCGGCTCGAACCCGGCGTCGCGTCGGAGGAACCGGTCGAAGCCTCCGACGTCGGTGTTGTGACCCTCGAGCCGGTCCCCGACGACCCGGATCGTGTTGACCGCTCGCAGGACCTCGGCGTCCTCGGACCGGTCCTCGATCAGCCGGGCCGCCTCGGTCTTGTGGGGCATCGTGACGTTGGCGCCGGCGAAGCCGAGCGCGACGAGCCCGGTGAGCGCCGACACGAGGTCCTCGGGCCGGACCGGAAGCGGCACGTACGTCCAATCGAGAGCGGCGGCCGCGAACGCCGCGTTGTGGATCGCCGGCGAGAGGCTGTGCTCGACGGGCCAGCCGATCACCCCGGCGACGCGCGTGGTCCCGGCGATCCGCGCCTCAGCCGAGGCACTCATCGACGTTCCGGTTGTGCTCCGCCAGGGTCAGCGCGAACCGATGGGCGCCGTCGGGGCTGCACAACACGTAATAGAGGAAGTCGGTCTCCGCCGGTCGGAGGGCCGCCTCGAGGGCGGCGGCGCCGGGGCTCGCGATCGGGGTCGGCGGCAGGCCCGCGTGGACCCTCGTGTTGTAGGGGCTGTTCGACTCCAGGTCCGAGGACGAGAGCTCGCCGTCGGGTGTCGGATCGTCGTACAGGAGGGTCGCGTCGATCCCCAGCGCCATGCCCAGCTCGAGGCGGTTGTAGATCACGCCGGCGATCAACGGACGGTCCCTGGCCACCCTCGCCTCCTCCTCGATCATCGAGGCGATCGTCACGAGCTCGTAGGGCGTGACATCGAGATCCTCCGTCCGCTCGAAGGGCATCGACGCCGCCTCGCGGCCGAACTGTTCGACCATCCGCCGGGCCACCTCCCGTGCGGTCAGCCCTTCCTCGACGAACTCGTAGGACTTCGGGAAGAGGAACCCCTCGGGGGTCCGGGCGCCGTTCGGGAGATAGGGCGGCAGGGAGTACCGTCCGCTCTCGAGCTCCGCGAGGAAGCGGCGCGCCGGGATCCCGAGGGCGTCCTGGACCTCGGCCGCGATCTGCGTCAGGCGGTACCCCTCGGGGATCACGACCTCCACGGTCGGGACTTCGGGCGGTGGGGTCGTCAGGACCGTGACGGCGCGGTCGAGCGTCAGCCCCGTCGTCAGTTCGTAGTCGCCGCTGCGGATCGCCTCCGCCTTCCCGGTCCCACGCAGCAACAGGTTGCCGATCAGGCCGCCGCACGGGATCACCCCTCGGGCGTGCAGCGCGTCGACGACCTCCTGGCCCGTCGCGCCCTCCTCCACGGTGAAGGTGAGTGGGCGCTTGGGTCCGGGAGCGGGTCCCGCGCACGTCCGGTAGTAGCTGGCCGCCCAAACCGCGGCGGCCAGGACCCCGAGGAAGAGGCCGAGGGCGACCAGCAGGGCCACCCGGCGAGGTCGATGGTCGTGCTCGGCCCGCCGGAAGCTCGGGTCCGCCGACATGCCGCCCGGAAGGATACCGGCACCGAGGTCGCTATCCGTTGCGTCGCGACGCGTCGAGCCACGACTGCAGGATCACGGTCGCGGCCGAGGCATCCACCACCCGGCGCCGCTTTCGGCCTCGGGTCCCGGCGGCCGCGAGCGCCCGCTCGGCCTCCACCGTCGACAGGCGCTCGTCGTGGAGCTCCACCGGCACGTCGACGAACGCTCGGAGGCCTTCGGCGAACATCTGCGCGTGGCCGGCGCGGGCCCCGCGCTCCCCGCGCAACGTGAGTGGTTCACCCACGACCACCAGGGTCGCGCCGCGCTCCTGGACGATCGCGGCCACCGCTCGCAGCTCTCCGGGCGGCCGCCCGACGTGGACCGTCCCGACCGGCACCGCGACCCGGCGGTCGGGGTCCGAGATCGCCACGCCGATGCGGGCGTCCCCGAGATCGAGCCCGACGACCGCGCCGGGCGCGGCCTCCGGCGGCTCGGCCGCCGTCATCGCGGACCGAGGAGCTCCCCCGCACGCGCGGGGATCCCGCCGAGCGCCCGTCCGATCGCCGAGGCATCCGGCCCCCCGGCATTCGCCAGCTGGTCCTTGCCGCCGGCGCCGCCGCCGATCGCCGCCGCGGCCGGCTTCAGGAGCTCCGGCGCCGTGAGGCCGCGCTCGACCGCCTGCGGGGTGACGGCGGCCACGAGCTGCGCCTTCCCGTCGCCGCCGCCGCCCAGCACGACCGCCGCCGGACGGCCCTGCAGCCGATCCCGCACCTTCTGCGCGAGCTCCCGGAGCCCGCTCGCGTCCTCGCCGGGGACCTCCGAGACGACCAGCGCCAATCCGTCCACGTCCTGCGCACCCTCGACCAGGGAGCCGATCACGGCGTCGCGGTCACCCTTCTGGAGCTTGCCGAGCTCGGACCGCAGTCGCTTGTTCTCCTCGACGAGCTTTCGGACGTGCTCGATCGCGCCGTGCGGATCGGTCCCGCCGGCCACCTCGACCAGCGAACGAAGCAGCTCGCGCTCCGCGTTGATCTCGCGCAGCGCGTCGGGCCCGACCAGCGCCTCGACGCGGCGCATCCCCGCTCCGATCGAGCCCTCGTGCAGGATCCGGATCACGGCGATCTTGCCGGTGTACGGCACGTGGGTGCCCCCACAGAGCTCACGCGAGTACTCCCCCACCTCGACCACGCGGACGACGTCGCCGTACTTCTCGCCGAAGAGCATCACGGCGCCGGCGGCCTTCGCCTCGTCGAGCGACGTCTCGCGGGCGACGACCGCGTCGTCGCGCGCGAGGAGCCGGTTCGCCTCGAACTCGGCTTCCTCGAGGACGTCCGCCGACACCCCGCCGGGATGCGGGAAGTCGAAACGGAGCCGTCCGGGGGCCACGAGCGATCCCGCCTGGCGGGCGTGATCGCCCAGGAGGTGGCGGAGGGTCCAGTGGACGATGTGCGTCGAGGTGTGCGAGCGCGCCGTCGCCTCCCGGCGGTCGGCGTCGACCTGCGCGCGGACGGCCTGACCCGGACGCACCTCCCCCGAGTCCACCACGCCGAGCTGCACGATCGAGGAGGGCCCGGCCCACTGCGCGTCGTCGACGCGGATCGCGCCCGTGTCCGTCCGGATCAACCCGGCGTCGCCCACCTGCCCGCCCGCTTCGGCGTAGAAGGGGGTCACGTCGAGGAAGACGCGAACCGGCTGCCCTTCCTCGGCGGCGGGGAGCTCACGGTACTCGTCGTCGAAGAGGGTCTGGATCGTGCCCTCCGAGTCCAGCCGCTCGTAGCCGACGAACGTCGACGGCGGCGCCGCCCCGGCGTCCAGACCGATCGCCACCTTCTTCGCCGCGTCGCGGGCACGGCGCCGCTGCTCCTCCAGCAGCTCCGCGAACCGATCGGTGTCCACGCCGAGCCCGGCATCCTCCGCGAGCTCCTGCGTCAGGGGCAGCGGGAAGCCGAAGGTGTCCGAGAGCTTGAAGGCGTCGTCGCCGCTCACGCGGCCGGCCGTCGCCCGCTGCTTCGCGTCCTCGAACAGCACCAACCCCTGCCGGAGGGTGGCCGCGAACCGCTCCTCCTCGGACGCGGCGACCTGCCGGACGAAGGCCTCGTTCGTGCGCAGCTCCGGATACGCGTCGCCGAAGGTGCCGACCACCGCGGTGATCACGGGATCCAGGACCGAGACCTCGATCCCCAGCCGGCGCGCGTGGGCGACCACGCGGCGCAGCATCCGCCGAAGGACGTAGCCGCGACCCTCGTTCGATGGCTGGACGCCGTCGGCGATCAGGAACGTCGTCGCCCGGCCGTGCTCGGCGACGATCTTGAGGGAGACGTCGTCGTCGCGGTCGCGTCCGTGCGTTCGCCCCGACAGCGACTCCGCGACCTCGAGCATCGGGCGGAGCAGGTCCGTCTCGAAGACGCTGTCCATGCCCTGGAGGATCATCGCGACGCGTTCGAGCGAGGAACCGGTGTCAACCCCGGTCGACGGCAGGGGCTCCACGAAGCGGAGCTGCTGGTCGATCCGGTCCTGGATGAAGACGAGGTTCCAGATCTCCATGAAGCGCTCCTCGTCGACGTCGGGCCCTCCGTCCGGCCCGTATGCCCGGCCGCGGTCGACGAAGATCTCGCTGCACGGCCCGCCCGGCCCGGCGGTGTGGGTGTGCCAGTAGTTCGCGAGCTCGCCGGCGGCGTCGACCATGCCCCGTCGCACGATCCGGTCGGATGCCACGCCGGCGAGCTCGATCCACGCCTCGACCGACGTCTCGTCCTCCTCGAACACCGTGACCCAGAGGCGGTCGTGGTCGATCCCGTATCCCTCGGTCACGAGCTCGTGGGCCCAGCGGATCGCGTCGGGCTTGAAGTAGTCCCCGAAGGAGAAGTTGCCGAGCATCTCGAAGAACGTCTCGTGCCTCGCATCCATGCCGACGTTCTCGATGTCGTTCGTGCGCATCACCTTCTGCGCGGTGACGGCCCGCGGGAACCCGGGCTCGGCCTGGCCCAGGAAGAACGGGATGAACTGGTTCATCCCGGCGTTCGTCAGCAGCAGTCCCGACTCCGGCGGCGGGATCAGCGACGAGCTGGGGACGCGCTTGTGATCGCGTTCCTCGAAGAACGACAGGAACCGCTGGCGGATCCGCGCACCCTCCACGAGCCGAGTCTAGCGACGGGTCAGCCCGCGCCCGGTTCCTCGGGACGCCGTCCGTCGTTCCGCGCGCTCTCGAGCTCGGCGCGGAGCGAACGCTCGCGCTCCTCCATCGCGCGCTTGCCCTCCTCGAGCGACTCGGCGACGAGCTTCGAGAGATCGAGCAGGCCGCCCTTCGCCTCCCTGGCGAGCGTCGCGGGCTTCACCCGGTTCGCCTGGCGGCGCGCCCACCGCGAGGCGAGCACGGCGCCGGTCGCGCCGGCGCCGAGGCCGAGCGCGACCCAGAACCCGCGGCGCATCTCAGCTCGCCGGCGGGGGCATGCCGTCCGACCGCCGC
>DASQTT010000041.1:0-3956 GCA_035641735.1 Actinomycetota bacterium
GTCGGGCACCGGCATCGTCACCGCGCGGCGGACCTCCTCCACACCCCAGTCTCGGGAGACCGGAAGATCCCGCAGCCGCGTCAGGAGCTCCTCGTAGATGCCGGCGATCCGGTCGGTGAACGCGCGCGCCCGTGCCGGGTCCCAGTCGAGATCGGACACCGGCGCCGGAGGCCGGACCATCAGGGCTCCTTCGTCGCCGCGAGGACGAACGCCTCGATCGACAGGAACCGTCCGAGCCCGTCGTCGCCGAAGACTTGGTGCAGCCCCTCGATCTGGCTCACGTGCTCCTTCAGCGACCGGAGCTTCCGGTCGAGCAGCTCCGGTGACAGCTCGAAGCCGATGTCGAGCTCGCTGTCGTCGACGATGCGCGGGGTGCCGGGGAGGAAGATATCGAACGGCGCCAGCTGGTCGAGCCACTCCTCCGCCCGGCTCCTCGGGAACACCGAATGGAAGAGGCGTGCCCCCGGCTTCGCGACCTCCTCGAAGGCGGCGCCCGCCCACCTCGACACGTCCTGGTGGGCCACGTGTCCCGTCATGCCCTCGGGCCCGAACGTCAGCACGGTGTCCGGGTCGACCTCGGCCATGATCCGGCGGATCTGGTCCGCCCCGGCCGGATCCAACCCGGTCTGCATGTCGACGTCGACCGGACCCTCGAGGAAGTGGTGCTCCACGACGCCCAGGATCTCGAGGCTCCGGAGGAGCTCCTCGGTCCGGACCGTGCCCATCGTGTCCGACGGCCAGCGTTCCTCGTCCATCGAACCGCCTTCGCCGCGCGTCGCGGTCACGTCGACCACCCGCTGACTGCCTTCGACGGCGGCGGCCATCAGGCCCGCCGTCTGGAAGATGTCGTCGTCCGGATGCGCCCAGACGCCGAGGATCGTTCCCAGCTCGGACACGTCGCGCATGCGGGGATGGTACGCGGGTCGGCCGGAGAGGTCTCGGGCTACGGGGGGACCGAGCGGATGCGCTCGCGGATCCGCTCCACCAGCTCCTCGGGCAGCTGCTCGCCGCCGCACTTCTTCGCGATCAGGAGCTTCATGTGCCGTCGGAACTCGAGGTGATCATGGCAGTCGTCGCAGTCCTCGACGTGCGCCTCGAGCTTGACCGTCAGCTCCTGCAGGCACTCGCCGTCCACGTAGCGCGAGATCTCGCGCAACGTCTCCCGACACCCGAGTTCATCCATCGACGAGTCCTCGCTCCCTGGCCAGCCCGTACAACGCCTTCTCCAGGGCTTTCCTTCCCCGGTGGAGACGGGACATCACGGTCCCGATGGGCACGTCCATGATCTCGGCGATCTCCTTGTAGGAGAAGCCTTCCACATCCGCCAGCAGCACGGCCATCCGGAAGTTGTCCGGGATCGACTCCAGCGCGGCCTTCACCTCCGCGTCCGGGATCCGCTCGAGCACGTCTTCCTCCGCGGACGGCTCGACGCTCCGCGACCCCAGCCGGTCGAAGAGGAACCACTCGTCGAGATCGTCGGGACCGTCCACGGTCTGCGGCTCCCGCTGCCGCTTCCGGTAGGTGTTGATGAAGGAGTTCGTGAGGATCCGGTAGAGCCACGCCTTGAGGTTCGTCCCCTCCTGGAAGGACGAGAAGCCGCGGTACGCCCGGAGCGTCGTTTCCTGGAGCAGGTCCTCAGCGTCCGCCGGGTTCCTCGTCATCCGGAGAGCCGCGCCGTACAGGCCGGGGAGCAACGGGAGAACGTCGCGCTCGAACCGCTCCAGCAGATCAGACCCGGCCGGCGCGGATGCGCTGCTCCTGCTCGCCATCCGACCAGTATCCACGACGGGGACGACGCCTCCGGTGGTCGTCACAACGACGGCGTGTGGGAGTATTGGGGCATGCCCGAGCAGGACCGCAATCCCTTCGGACGCCGCCCCGGGCCAGGTGCGACGCAGCCCAAACCCAGGTCGGCGTTGCTCGTCGTGCTGCTGGTCGCCGGCGCCCTGTTCGTCCTCAGCCAGTTCATGGCGAGTGCGCGCGTCGAGACCGTGCCGTTCTCCCAGTTCCTCGGGGAGATCGATGAGGGCAACCTGGTGGAGACCGAGCCGGTAACGGTCGCGACCACCACGATCACGGGCGTCGTCGAGACGGATTCCGGCGACGCGACGTGGTCCGCCACGATCCCGCCGGGGTACGACCCGACCGAGCTCGTGGACCAGCTCAACGACCAGGGATACGAGGTCACCGGATCCCAGCCGAATCCTCTGACCGGCTTCCTCGTCCAGACGGTGCTGTTCATCGGGCTCTTCGGCGCCCTCTACTACTTCCTGTTCCGCCGGATCGGAGGCGGCGCGTCGTCGGCGCTCAACCTCGGCCGGAACAAGGTCAAGATCTACGACCGCAAGGAGATGAAGACGACCTTCGCCGACGTCGCCGGCGTCGACGAGGCGAAGGAGGAGCTCCGCGAGATCGTGGATTTCCTGAAGAACCCGAAGAAGTACCAGCGCCTCGGCGGCCGGATCCCGAAGGGCGTGCTGCTGCTCGGTCCTCCCGGCTGCGGCAAGACGCTGCTGGCCCGGGCCGTCGCCGGCGAAGCCAACGTCCCGTTCTTCTTCATGTCGGGCTCGGAGTTCGTGGAGATGTTCGTCGGCCTGGGCGCCGCGCGCGTGCGCGAGCTCTTCCAGCAGGCGAAGGAGAAGGCGCCGGCGCTGGTCTTCCTGGACGAGATCGACACGATCGGGAAGGGACGCGCCGGCCCGATGGGCGGGAGCTTCGGCGGGCACGACGAGCGCGAGCAGACGCTCAACCAGCTGCTCGTGGAGATGGACGGTTTCGACTCGTCGAAGGGCGTGATCATCATGGCCGCGACGAACCGACCGGACGTCCTCGACCCCGCGCTGATCCGCCCCGGCCGGTTCGACCGGCAGGTGGTCGTCGACCCGCCGGACCTGCGTGGGCGCGAGGAGATCCTGCGGGTGCACGCCCGCGGCGTGGCGCTCGACCCCAGCGTCGACCTGCGCACGATCGCCGCGCGCACACCCGGGTTCACCGGCGCCGACCTGGAGAACGTCGTGAACGAGGCCGCATTGCTGGCCGCGCGCCGGGAGAAGAACTCCGTCACGATGGACGAGCTCGAAGAGGCGATCGACCGTGCCACGGCCGGTCTCGAACGGAAGTCGCGCGTCGTCTCGGACAAGCAGAAGGAGCGGGTCGCCGTCCACGAGATGGGTCACGCGCTCGTCGCACTGAAGTGCCCGGAGATCGACCCCCTGCACCGAGTCACGATCATCCCGCGCGGCGCGGCCGCCCTCGGCATCACGATGACGCGCCCGCTCGAGGACCGCTACGTCGTCACCGAGCCCCAGCTGAAGGATCAGATGGCGTTCGCGATGGGGGGGCAGGCGGCGGAGGAGCTCTACTTCGACGGCGTGATCTCGACCGGGGCTCAGAACGACCTGGAGAAGGCAACAGACATCGCCCGCGCGATGGTCTCCCAGTTCGGGATGAGCGACGCGGTCGGCCCCCTCTCACTCGGCCGGGACGACCCGAACGCCTGGATGCCCGGGGCGATGCCGAAGGTGAGCGCGCACACCTCCGAGTTGATCGACAAGGAGGTGCGGCGGCTCCTCGACGAGGCCCACGCCCGCGCCGAGGCGATCCTCGCCGACAACCGCGAGCTGCTGGACCGGCTCTCGGCCCTCCTGATCGCGACCGAGATGATCGACGGCAACGAGCTGAAGGCCTACGTCGAGGGAACGAAGGAGATCCCCGATCCGTCTCGCATGGCGCGCCCGGCGATGCCCGAGGTGGCGGCGGCGAGCGCCGCGCCACAGCGAGCGCCGGGCGAGACCTCGGTGTCGCTCCCGCCCGCACCGCGCCTACCGGCGATCGAGTAGCGCCGGCTCTACCCGTGATCGTGGTCGTGATCGTGTCCGTGGGGGCGTTCGTCCTCCGGTAGCGGGTCGACCAGCAGGTCCCAGCGGTCGCGGAAGCGGTCGAGGAACCGATAGAAG
>DASQTT010000042.1:0-15797 GCA_035641735.1 Actinomycetota bacterium
TCCTGATGGAGGCGATCGGCGTCACGTCCCTGATGGGCCTCGTCCCGCCGCTCCGGGTCGTCTGGTACGCGAGCGCCGCGCTGGCGGCGTTGCTCGTCGCGTACGTGTGGCTCCTCATCGCGATCAAGCATCGGGCCCTCGTCGACGCGGAGCGGGGATCGATGTCTCCCCAGGACCGTGCGGCCGCCTTCGCAGCCCGACACGTGCTCGAGACACGGAACGGGAAGCCGGCCGAACCGTACGAAGCGCTGCGAGGCCTGCCAGACCACGATCGAGTCCACGTCGTCGTCCGACCCGCGTCCGAGCTCGCCGGCTGACCGTTGGACCTTTCGGAGCTCACCCGCTCCGTGCAGGCTCGCCTCGACGAGAAGAACGCCGCCCGCGAACGTGCACTGCCGGCGGCGCGCCGTTCGATCCGATCCAGCGCCAACGCGATCCGCGCGATCCATCGAGCCGAGTTCGAGACGGCAGCCCGACTTATCCAGGAGTCCCGCGCCGCGCTGGACGAGGGCCTCGACGCCGTCCGGAACCATGCCGACATCCGCCACGCCGGCTACCTCCAGGACGCCCAGAAGGAATACGCCGAGGCGAACCTGACCATGTCGCTCGTGCGCGGGACCGAGCTGCCGTCGCCTCCGGACCTCGGCGTCGAGGACGCCGCGTACCTGAACGGGGTGTCGGAGGCGATCGGCGAGGGGCGCCGCCGGGTGCTCGACCTGCTCCGGGCCGGGGCGGTCCAGGAGGCGGAGCAGCTCCTCGACGCGATGGAGGAGATGTACGGCGTGCTCGTCACGATGGACTATCCGGACGCGATCACGATGAACCTCCGGCGCTCGACCGACGTCGCGCGCTCGCTGATCGAGAAGACGCGTGGCGACCTCTCGATCGCCGTGGTGCAGCAGGATCTCCGCGACGCCCTGGATCGGCACGCCGGGCGGATGGACGCCGGGTAGGAAACCGCCAGGTCGCGAGGCCGGCCTTTGTTACGCTGCCCATCCCCGGGGGTGTAGCTCAGCCCGGTAGAGCGCTGCCCTCGCACGGCAGAGGCCAGGGGTTCGAATCCCCTCACCTCCACCCGAGATTCCTCCCGATCATCCGGTGATCCGCGGAACGAAGAACCCCGGGTCGTTGAACCGGGTGTGTTCGCGGTCAAGGATATGGCCAGCCCAGCCGATAGCGGTTGCATCCGAAGAGGAGGATCTTCCATGCGGACCGACAGCTCCGAGCGCATCAACTTCTTGGCCTCGGTGACCGCCGCCGCCGGGCTCGTCGGATTCATCGGCGTGTTCGCGGACTGGTTCAAGATCCAGTACCCGGCCGCCGGAGGCGAGGTCGTGCTCGGCATCTACGGATCCGAGGACGCCACGGGCGCGATCGCCCTGGCCGCCGGCCTCGGCGCGCTGATGTTCGGCGCCGCGTACATCCTGCTGCAGGACCCGCAGATCCGTCGGATCACCGCGCTACTGATGGTGATCTCCAGCGTCACGCTGTTCCTCGCGGCGGCGATCGGGTTCACGCGGGTCGACGAGGTGGTCGGCCCGAACCCATTCCTCCCCGGGACCGAGGGCAACGCGCCGTACGAGGCCACGATCTCGCTGGGCCTCGCGATCTCGTTCCTCAGCGGGCTCATCGCCACCGTCGCGTCGATCCTCCTCGTGAGCCGCCGGGAGCAGGGGCTCGAGGTGGACGTTCCCTCCACCTGATCGGCCTCAGCTCCGTGCGGGTAGCCTCCCGCCCGCATGGGGACGACGACGACCACCTGGTGGGCGAGGCCGGGGCTCGAGGTCCGCGCCGGACGCCTCACGATCGCCGGCCGTGACGCCGAGGGGATCGCGCGCGCGCACGGAACGCCGATCTACGTCTATGACCTCGTTCGGGCGCAGGAGCAGGCCCGGGCGCTCCAGGCGGCGCTCACGGGCGCCGGCGTCGACCACCGTGTCCGGTACGCGCTGAAGGCCCAGCGGGAACCCTCGTTCCTGGAGGCGCTGCGCGCGCTCGGACCGCCGGGTTCCCGGGAGAGCGTCGGGTTGGACGTGTGCTCCCCCGGTGAGCTGCGGTGGGCACTCGATCACGGCTGGGAGCCATCCGAGATCAGCTACACGGGGACGAACCTGTCGGAGCGTGACCTCCACGCGATCCTGGAGACCGGGGTGCACCTGAACGTCGACCTGCTCTCGCAGCTGGAGCGGGTCGGTCGGCGCGCCCCGGGATCGACCATCGGGATCCGGGTGAACCCGCGGATCGGCGCCGCGTTCCCCGGTGGAGGACAAACCTACGCCGGCGATCGGCCGACGAAGTTCGGGATCTACCCGGAGCGGCTCGACGACGCGGTGCGGATCGCACGGGAGCACCGGCTGACGATCGACACCGTGCACGTCCACGCGGGCTATCTGTACCTGTCCGACGCGCTCCCCGTGGTCGAGGAGACCGTCCGGCGGGTGGCGGAGGCCACGCGGACGCTTCTCGATGCGGGGTGCCCCATCGCGGAGGTCAACACGGGCGGCGGCCTCGGCGTGCCGTTCCGGCCGGGCGACGCGCCGCTCGACCTGGACGCCTGGGCCGCCACGCTCGCCGGCCACCTCGGCCCTCTCGGCGTGACCGTCGGGACCGAGCCCGGAGAGTTCGTCGCGAAGGAGTGCGGGATGCATCTGGCGGAGGTCGTGACCGTCGAGGATCGCGACGGAACGACCTTCGTCGGTCTCGACACGGGTTGGAGCGTGTTGAACGAGCACTTCGTGTACAAGATCCCGTTCTTCCCGATCCTCTGCCGGGCCGCCGACGCCGAGCCGGTCGCGAACGTGACCGTCACCGGCCACATCAACGAGGGCAATGACGTGTTCGCCGAGGACCACCCGATGCCGGAGGTCCGAGAAGGAGACGTGGTGGCGATCCCGCAGGTCGGGTCCTACAACGCCTCGATGGTGTCGGCGCACTGCTTGCGCCCGTCGCCGGCCGCGGTCTCGTTCACCGACCGCGTCTGATGGCCCTCCCCGTCGCCGATCGCTGGTTCCGCTCGGAGCCGGCCGCGCCGGGGATCACGCTCCTCGTGGAGCGACACCTCGACCCGTTCTTCGAGTCCAACGTCTGGCACGTGCGGGGACGCGACCGCGATCTGGTCGTCGACGCGGGCAACGGGATCGGGGACCTTCGCGGGGAGCTCGCGCCGCTGATGCAGGATCGGGCGGCGATCGCCGTCGCCACACACGAGCACTTCGATCACATCGGCGGGCTGCATGCCTTCGACGAGCGCTGGTGCCACCCGGACGATGCCGACGGCGTCCGGCGCCCGTTCGAACTCGCGCTCCTGCGGCCGGACTTCCCCGAAGGGCTCGAGGAGGAGATCCGGTGGTTCGGGTACGAGCCGCCGGACGTGGTCGTGACCGCGGTGCCGCACGTCGGTTTCGACCTCCGTGGCTGGCGGACGCCGGCCGCCGAGCCGACGCGCCTCGTGGAGGACGGAGACGTGGTGGACCTCGGCGACCGGGCCTTCGAGGTGCTCCACGTGCCCGGCCACACCGCGGGCTCGATCGCGCTCTGGGATGCGGCGACCGGCCTCCTCTTCACCGGCGACACCGCCGCCCTCGACGATCCGCTCTCCACCGAAAACGAGGCCGCCTTCGTTCGCTCGCTCGAGCGCCTGCGCTCGCTCCCCGTCGAGCTGGTGTGCGCCGGTCACTCCCGGCCGTTCGGTCGATCGGAGCTCGTTGCGCTGATCGACGAGGAGCTCCGTCGACGCGGCTGATCCACCGGCGAGAACCTGCGGTCGCCGGCTCGAGCGGAGGGCCTCGTTATGCTCCGCCGCGATGGCCTCCGGAACGGTGGTGGTGCGGGCGGGTCGTCTGATCGATCCGGTCGGGAGGGAGGCGGTCGCCGACCGTGCGCTCGTGGTCGTCGACGGCCGGATCGAGGACGTGGTCCCGATTTCGGAAGCACCGTCGTCGCCGGAGACGATCGACCTCTCGGGCCGGACGGTGCTCCCCGGCCTGATCGACTGCCACGCGCACCTGATCGGAGAGTTGGACTCGGGACAGGGGTACGCGTTCCTGGTCGAAAGGACCTCGGCCCAGGAGGCACTCACCGGAGTCACGAACGCGAGGGACACCGTGCTGGCCGGGTTCACGACCGTCCGCGACATCGGGACGTTCCACGCCTTCACGGACCTCGCGCTCCGCGACGCGATCGACGCGGGCCGGCTCATCGGGCCGCGGATGATGTGCGCGGGCGCGTACGTCACGTGTCCGGGCGGGGGTGGCGACATCACGGGGCTACCCGCGGACGCGGAGATCCCGCCGGAGCTGCGCGTCGGCGTGTCCTCGGGTCCCCAAGAGATCCGGACGAACGTCCGGCGGATCCTCGACCGCGGCGCCGACTTCATCAAGGTGCTGGCGACGGGGGCCGTGCTGACCTCCGGCACCGACCCCGGGAAGCCCGAGCTGACGGAGGAGGAGATCGCGGCGGCGGTTCAGGAAGCGGACGCCCGTGGGACGCACGTCGCGGCGCACGCCCACGGCGCCGAGGGCGCGAAGCGGGCGATCCGGGCGGGGGTCCGTTCGATCGAGCATGCGAGCCTGATCGACGACGAGACGATCGCCATGATGGCCGACCGAGGGACCTACCTCGTGGCGGACATGTTCGACGGCGACTGGATGATCCAGGAAGGACCCCGGCTCGGGTACTCGGACGAGGTCCTCCGGAAGACGGAGCAGACGAACGACGCGCAGCGCGAGAACTTCGCGAAGGCCGTGAAGGCGGGCGTGCGGATCGCCTTCGGGACGGACTCCGGCATCTACCCGCACGGGATGAACGCGAAGAACCTCGCGTTCCACGTCCGCTTCGGTCAGACGCCGATCGAGGCGATCCGGAGCGCGACGATCGTGTCGGCCCAACTCCTCGGCTGGGACGATCGGGTCGGCACGCTCGAACCCGGTCGCTACGCAGACCTGATCGCGGTCGACGGCGACCCGCTCGAGGACGTCACGGTGCTGGAGGACGTGCCGTTCGTGATGAAGGGCGGCGAGGTCCTCAAGGGCTGATCAGGGATACCGGCCGACGTCCGGCGCGACATCTCGCACCTCGTCGAAGCCCGGCCCGCCGAGCGCGACGATCCGCCACCGCACGAGCTTGTCCGCCTCGAGGTCGCGGCGGAGCACCCCCCACCACGCGCGCTGGGGATCCGCGTCGCAGTTCGAACCGACCATGGGGCCGTCGACGTACCGGACGAAGCAGTTCACGAGCTCGATCCGTCGCACGGTGGCGACCATCACGAAGTCGGCGTGCCGACCCCCGAGCGAGTCGACCAGCACGCGGAGCCGGTAGCGAGGCCCGAGATCTCCGCCAGCGGTGATGTGCACCCGCCGGGCGCCGTCTCCGCTCAGGAAGGTTCGTTTCGCCGTGAACTGGACGTCGGGCGCGATCTCGAAGTCGTCGGGGTCGGTGAACGTGGCCGAGCCACCGAGCGCGGTCGCCGGCGCCAGCAGCGCCACAGCGGCGATCAGCGCGATGCTCGTCGCTCGTCCTCGCATCTCGTCCTTCCAGACGTCTCGGCCGCGCGGATGGTTGCACGATCGGCGGAACCCGGACGTCTGGCATCATGACACACGTCCGGATCCGCACGAGGAGCGAGCGCGATGCCCGAAGAGACCCCGATGTCGGCCCAGGAGATCGTCGAGAAGTCGACCCGCTACACGCTCTACGATTGGCAGGCGCAAGGGAAACTCGCCCCGATCGCCGTCGACCGCGCGGAGGGCGTTCACTTCTGGGACGTCGACGGGAAGCGCTATCTCGACTTCAACTCCCAGCTGATGGGCGTGAACATCGGTCACGGCGACAAGCGGGTGTCGGAGGCGATCTCGCGCCAGGCCGAGAAGCTCCCCTACATCTCCCCTTTCATGGCGTACGAGACCCGGGCGAGACTCGGGGAGAAGCTCGCGAGCCTCTGGCCCGGCGAGCTCGAGAAGACCTTCTTCACGCTCGGCGGAGCCGAGGCCAACGAGAACGCGATCCGGATCGCGAAGGCGTACACGGGGCGGCAGAAGATCCTGGCTCGTTACCGCTCGTACCACGGCGCCACCTACGCGACGATCAACCTCACCGGCGATCCGCGGCGGTGGGCGAACGAGAACCCCCCGATGCCGGGGATCGTGCACGTCCTCGATCCGTACCGGGGAACGGTGCGAGGCACCGAGGACGCCGACGCGGCGCTCGCCTCCCTGGAGGAGACGATCGAGCTCGAAGGGTCGCAGACGATCGCCGCCTTCATCCTGGAGACGGTGACGGGGACCAACGGGATCCTGATCCCGCCGGACGGCTATCTCGAGGGCGTTCGTGAGCTGTGCTCCCGCCACGGCATCGTGATGATCGCCGACGAGGTGATGTGCGGCTTCGGCCGGACCGGCGAGTGGTTCGCGGTGAACCACTGGGACGTCGTGCCCGACCTGATGACGGCGGCGAAGGGGCTCACGTCCTCGTACCTCCCGCTCGGCGCCGTCGCGATCCGGCCGGACATCGCGGCGCACTTCGAGGACCACGTGTTCTTCGGGGGCCTGACGTACAACTCGCATCCGCTGTCCTGCGCGGCGGCGATCGCGGCGATCCAGGTGCTCGAGGAAGACGACCTGGTCGGCAACGCGAAGCGGCTCGATCCCGTGATGCGTCGGCAGCACGAGGAGCTGATGGCCAAACACCCGAGCGTCGGACGCATCCGCAACATCGGCCTGTTCGGGATCCTCGAGCTCGTCGAGAGCCGGGAGACGATGGAGCCGCTGTCGCCCTACAACGTCGTGAACGAGACCATGCAGGCGGTGAACGAGGCGCTGCTCGAGCGGGGCCTGTTCACGATGATCCGGTTCAACGGGATCATGACGAACCCGCCGCTCTGCATCGCCGAGGAACAGCTCGAAGAGGGCTTCGCGATCGTCGACGAAGCCCTCGAGGTCGCCGACCGAGCGATCGCCTAGGGAGCCGCGGCGACCGGCGCGGACGCCCAGCGGTCCGCCCACGACGACAGGCCCTCCATCACGGTCGCGAGATCTCGGCCTCGTTCACTGAGGGCGTACTCGATCAGGACCGGCGTGGAGGGCGAGACCGACCGGGTGACGATCCCCGCCGTCTCGAGCTCTCGGAGCCGCTCCGACAGGAGGGTGTCCGAGATCTCCGGGATCGCGTCCTTGAGGGTCGAGTAGCGGCGCGCCCCTCCGAGCAGCACCCACACGATCTGGGGCACCCAGCGTCGGCCCACGAGCTGGGCGGCCTCCTGGAAGCTCTCGCAGACGGTTCGATCGTCCATCCTCCCCAGCGTATCCGGCATCTCCTCCATCTTCCATAGCAACACCGGAATACTGAGTATCCATCCCGGGTTCGCATGAGAACGGTGGAAGGACCGATCGAGAGGGGAGCGGACGAGATGGCACGGGCTGTCGAAGACGTTGAAAGGATCCAGGCGCCGCCCGCGGGGAGGTACGAGCTGGACCCGGCGCACACCGCCGTGGAGTTCGTCGCCCGGCACATCCTCACGAAGGTCCGGGGTCGGTTCACGGACTTCTCGGGATGGGTCGAGGTCGCCGACGACCCCGCGGACTCGAGGCTCGAGGTGGAGGTGAAGACCACCAGCATCCAAACGAACACCGATCAGCGGGACGAGCACCTGAAGAGCGACGACTTCCTCAACGTGGCGACGTGGCCGGTGATGACGTTCCGGAGCACGGCCGTGCGTCACACCGGGGGCGTCGGCTTCGAGATCGACGGGGAGCTGACGATCCGGGACGTGACGCGCCCGATCACGCTGACCGGCGAGTACCTCGGGACCGAGACGAACCCGTACGGGAAGACCGTGCTCGCGGCGACGGCCAGGGCCACGCTCGAGCGCGAGGACTGGAACGTGAGCTGGAACATGGTCCTCGAGACGGGTGGCTTCCTCGTGAGCAAGAAGGTGGACCTCGAGATCGAGGTCGAGGCGCTGAAGGTCGACTGAGGTCGCCGCCCCGCGACGTTCACGGCAGCATCGGGACCGGCCCGGTGGCGCCCGACTCGTAGGAGATCAGCTCGAACGCCCGGTCGTAGCGGACGACCACGTCGTCGGCCACCCAGAGCTCGCTCGCCCATCCGCTTTCGAGCGCCGTATACGCCCACCGCACCGCGAGGAATCGCCCCGCCGGCGTGTCGACCTGCTCGCGCCGGAGAAGCTCATAGCGCTGGCGCATCCGGACCGGGACGAGCGTCACCGGCTCCAGGTACACGACCTCGATCTCGTCGGTGGCTTCGAGCCGCTGCGCGGTGATCGCGTTGAACGCGGGGGAGAGGTAGTCGAGGTGGGTGTCGGGTCCCCACGGGACCTCGACGTGCTGTCCATCGCGCAGCCCCGCGAGGGCGCCCTCGACCGGCTCGAGCAGGATCGCGTGCGATCCCGTCTCGATCCTCGCGCGGACGAGGTCCCACGACCGATCGACGACGACGTCCACGGTCTCCCGATGCGTCCTCGGCTCGTGCCGTTCGATCTCCGAGAAGTATCGCCAGCCCATCGGACCGGGTGCGCATCGGAAATCCTCGGTGCCGACGACGCTCCCATCGGCGCCCCACAACGAGTACCGCCCGGCGGGCACCTCGCTCAGACCTGCGGCTGCAACCCGAGGTCGCGCGCGATCACGAGCCGCAGGATCTCGCTCGTCCCCTCGCCGATCTCGAGCACCTTCGCGTCCCGGTACGCCCGCGCGACGGGGAACTCCTCGGTGTACCCATACCCGCCGTGCACTTGGATCGCCTCCCGCGCGACGTCGACCGCGGTCTCGCTCGCGCGCAGCTTCGCCACCGCTGCTTCCGTCGTATAGGGCATCCCCTGATCCTTGCGCCACGCCGCCCGGTACGTGAGGAGGCGCGCGGCGTCGATCGCCGCTCGCATGTCGGCGATCTTGAAGGCGATCGCCTCGTAGTTGCCGATCGGCCTGCCGAAGGCCTCCCGCTCCTTCGCGTACGCGACGCTCGCGTCGAGGCAACCTTGGGCGAGCCCGACCGACAGGGCGGCGATCGAGATGCGGCCGTCGTCCAGCGCCGCCAGGCACTGGCCCAGGCCCTTACCGGCCGCTCCGACGAGGTGATCGCGCGGCACCCGGCACGCTTCGAACGACAGCTCGTGCGTGTCGCTGGATCGCCATCCGAGCTTGCGGTACGGAGGTCCCACGCGGAACCCCGGTGCGTCGGACGGCACCAGGATCGTGGAGATCCCACCTTGCTCGCCGTCCTCGGTCCGGCAGGCGACGATCACGAAGCCGGTGATCGGCGTTCCGCTGTTCGTGATGAACGACTTCGACCCGTCGATCACCCACTCGTCTCCGTCCGGCCGAGCTCGCGTCCGGAGACTCGCGGCGTCGGAGCCGCTGCCCGGCTCGGTCAGCCCGAAGCCGGCGAGCATCTCTCCATCGGCGATCGGGGGGAGCCATCGCTGACGTTGCGCGTCGGTGCCGTAGCGCGCCACCATGCCGCCCGCCAGCCCGGAGGCCACGGACACCGTGACCGCGACGCTCGCGTCCGCCCGACCGAGCTCCTCGATCACCAGTGCCCACGTGACCGCGTCGGCCCCGAGCCCACCGAAGTCCTCGGGCAAGGGGACGCCGCAGATGCCCAGCTCGCCGAGCTTCTTGACGATGTCGAGGGGAAGCTCTTCGCGCTCGTCGCGCTCGCCGGCGCCGGGAGCGATCTCCTGGTCGGCGAACTCGCGGACCAGGTCGCGCACCTGCGCCTGTTCCGCCGTCAGGGCGAAGTCCACGGATCGAGGGTACCCGTACCCCTTCCGGATCGGCCCCCAGGTGCGAGACACTTGCCCCCCATGAGCGATGTCGTGACGATGGACCCGCTGGAGTCCGGCCGGGAGGCGTTCGAGCGTCGCGCCTGGTCCGCGGCCTACCGGCTGCTCAAGGAGGCCGACGCCGCCGATCCCCTGGCTGCCCCCGATCTCGAGGCGCTGGCGAAGGCGGCCTGGTGGATCGGCGAGGCGGGCGAGTCGATCTCGACCTTCGAGCGGGCCTACGCCGCCTCCGTCGAGGCCGGGGACCGAGCGCAGGCGGCGTTCATCGCCCTCACCCTCCGGCGCGAATACCTGGCGAAGCTCTCGACGTCGGTGGCGCAGGGCTGGCTCCGACGGGCCGAGCAGCTGCTGGAGGGCGAGGCGGAGGCGCCCGCCCACGGCTACCTCGTGATCGCGCACGGCGAGCTCGCCCAGTTCCGCGGGGAGCTCGATCACGCCCTGGCGCACTTCGATCACGCCGCGGAGATCGCGTCGAGGGTGAGCGACCGCGATCTCCAGACGTGGGCGGCGATGCGGCGCGCGTACGCGCTCGCGACATCGGGGCGGCTCGAGGAATCCTGGTTGTTGCTGGAGGACGTCGCGGCCGCGGCCGTCGGCGGCGAGCTCGGGGCCCACACCACCGGTGCGGTCTTCTGCAACGTGATGGCGTTCTGCCGGGAATCGGCCGACTACCGTCGGGGCAGCGAGTGGGCCGAGGTCTCCAAGGCATGGTGCGAGCGGCAGGAGATCGCGGGGTTCCCGGGGGTCTGCCGGGTCCACCGCGCCGAGTTCATGCGCCTCACGGGCGCATGGGCCGAGGCGGAGGCCGAGGTCCGGCGAGCGACGGAGGAGCTCCTCGACTTCCACCCGGCGGTGGCGGGAGCCGCCTTCCACGAGCTGGGCGAGGTGCGGCTGCGGATGGGCGATCTCGACGCCGCGGCCGAGGCCTTCTCCCAGGCTCAGGAGCTCGGCAACCAGGGCCAGCCCGGCCGGGCGCTCCTCTTGTTGGCCCGCGGGAGCTCGGACGCGGCAGCGGCCTCGATCCGCGGCGCGCTCGACGATCAGGAGTGGGACAAGCTGAGCCGCGCCCGGCTCCTGCCGGCCCAGGCGGACATCGCGAAGGTACGGGGGGACCAAACGGCCGCGACCGCAGCGGCGGCCGAGCTCGAGCAGCTCGCGGCGGAGTTCGGGACGGCCGCGATCCGTGCCGCGGCCGCGCATGCCGCCGGCGTCGGGTCGTTCCTGAGGGAGGACTTCGGCGAAGCCGCCCGGCGGTTCCGGGACTCGCGGCGGCTCTGGCGAGAGCTCGACGCCCCGTACGAGGCGGCGTTGCTCTCGACGCTGCTCGGAGAGACCCTCGCGGCGACCGGCGATCGCGAAGGCGCCACCCTCGAGCTCGAGTCGGCGCGCGCGACGTTCGAGCGGCTCGGGGCGAGACCGGATCTCGCCCGCGTCGACGCGCTCCTCGCGTCGCTGTCCCGGCCCACCGCGGCTCGCGAGGTTCGAACGTTCATGTTCACCGACATCGTCGGTTCCACCGCGCTCGTCGAGGCGATCGGCGACGACGCTTGGCACGACCTGCTCCACTGGCACGACACGGCATTGCGCCGTTGTCTCTCCCAGACCGGCGGGGAGGAGATCGACCACACGGGAGACGGGTTCTTCGCGGCATTCCCCGACGTGCAGGCGGCGCTCCGCTGCGCCGCCGACATCCAGCGCACGCTCTCGGAGCACCGCCGCGATCACGGGTTCGCGCCGCAGGTGCGGATCGGGTTGCACGCGGCCGAGGCGAGCCGCGTCGGCGGCGACTACGAGGGTGCGGGGGTCCACGCGGCGGCTAGGATCGGCGCGATCGCCGAGGGCGGCGAGGTCCTCGCCAGCGTGGACACGCTGGAAGGCCTGGATGCGCCGACGACGGGCGAGCCCCGCGACGTTTCGCTCAAGGGGCTCGCGAAGCCGGTGCGCGTCGTGACCGTGGACTGGCGGGCCGGTTAAACCGGCGCGAAGCCCTCGACGTCGAGGATCGACCCCGCACGTGCGCCGGAGAGGACGGCTCGAACCCGCGCCCCGACCTCGGGCTCGGCGTCGAAGCCGACCAGGCGGTGGAGCAGGACCGTGTCCGCACCGTCGAGCCTGACGAGACCGGCGATGACCGGTGGGTCGAGGGGCCGGTCGTCCACGTCGACCCGCGCCACGGTCCACGACAGCACTTCCCCTTCGGGTCCGCACTCGACGGAAGCCGCGAGCTCCGCGAGGCAGCGTTCGCAGAAGGTCCGTGCAGGCAGGAAGGTGACCCCGCAGCGGTCACAGCGTGACCCCAGGAAGGCGCCGCGGTCGCGCAGGGCTTCGAAGAACGCGGTGTTGCCGACCCCCGGGGTGTAGCGGAAGGCGACGGACAGGCTCCCGGGGAGCTTCGTCGGGCTCACGCGGATCCCTCGAGCGAGCGCTCCGCTCCGGCCGACGCGACGAGTTCCCGCCGCAGCTCGACGTCGACCGGCCGGAAGTAGGCGATGTCGAGGATCGAGCCGGCCCGATCGCCGAGCGGCTTCCACACGGCCTCGACCTCCATCCCGATCCGCACGTCGTCGGGAAGCACCTCGCCCAGCAGGTGGAGGAACCCGCCCTCGCTCGTCCCGTCCAGGCGGATCACGGCTGGCACCAGCGGCTCCTCGAGCGGGCGCATGTCCCACGTGACGTGGCAGATCGAGAAGGTCTCGACGTTGCCCGTCTGCGGCACCTCGGTCCAGCCGTCGGTGGGCCGGAAGCAGCGCTCGCAGAACTTCCGCGGAGGCACCAGCGTCCGGCCGCACGAGACGCACGTCGTCGCCAGGATCCGCTGGTCTCGCAGGCCGTCGAGGAACGCGCCGATCGCCTCGCCCGCGTCCCAGTCGTAGAGCACGTCGAGCTGCTGCTCCACCGCCCCGGTGGCGCTGCGGAACTCCGCGTCCGAGAGCGACGTCGCGCGTGGCGCGAGGGGCGGCGCCTGGGACGCGGTCAGGGCAGGACCTCCGTCGGTTCCCATGACGACGACCGTCCCGACCTGCATCAGATCGCCCCAGGCCTGGGCGATGCCGCGCTCGGGCGTGCCGGGGACCTGCCGGGCACCCGCGTCGCCGCGCAGCTGCCAGAAGAGCTCCGCGATCTTCATCAGCCCCGCCGCGGCGATCGGGTTCCCGACACCCAGCAGGCCGCCCGAGGGGCAGCAGGGCAGGTCGCCGTCGCGCGCGGTGACGCCGTCGGCCGCGGCCTCAGGGGCCTTGCCGCGGTCGAACAGCAGCAGGCCTTCGAGGTGGTGCAACTCCTTGTAGTCGAACGGGTCGTACGGTTCCGCCACGTGGATCTGCTTGCGCGGCTCGTCGACGCCGGCCATCGCGTACGCCATCCGCGCCGCGTTCTCCACGTAATCGGGGTAGGCGAGGTCCCGGTTCGTCCAGTAGGTGGTGTCGAGGTTCCACCCGACGCCCTGGACCCAGACCGGTCGGTCGGTGAGCCGCTTCGCCGCGTCCTCGGACGCCAGGACCAGCGCGACGGCGCCGTCGGAGATCGGCGAGACGTCCAGCCGCTGCACCGGCCAGGCCAATGTCTCGCTGGCGAGGACGTCGTCCACCGTGATGTCGGCCTGGCCCAGCAGCGCGGCGGGGTGGTCGGCGGCGTTCCGCTTGTTCTTCACCGCGACCTCGGCGATGTCGCGCTTGTCGAGGCCGTAGGTCTGCATGTAGCGCTGCATCTCGAGCGCGAAGATCCAGAGCAGGTTCGGTCCGAGCGGCCGCTCGAGGATGTTGTCGAAGATCGTGAGGAACGCGCCCTGGGGATGCGGCTGGCACGACGACATCTTCTCCTCGGCGACGCACAGGACCACGTCGGCGAGTCCGGACGCGACCGTGTACCAGCCCTGGATCGCCGTGAAGACGCCGCTGCCACCCCCGACGTACGTGCGCATGTACGGCTTGGCCCAAGCGCCGGCCCCGTCGGCCAGGTAGTCGCCCTTCCGATGCACGCCGTCGAACGCGTCCGGCGCGCTCGTCAGACAGACGGCGTCGACATCGTCGAGGGAGAGCTCGCACGAGGCGAGGGCCTCCCGGGCCGCGATCGACGAGAGCTCCTTGCCGGTTTCCTGCGCACGACGGACGAAGCGGGTCATCCCCGCGCCGACGACGGCGACGCGCGGGCTCACCGGCGCATCACCGCGACCGCGGCCGAGGTCGACGGGACGCCGCGCCACGATTGGGCGAGCCCGACGCGTGCCTCGCCGGCGCGGAGCCGTTCGACGCACGCGAGCGCGCGAGCCAGCCCGTTCGCCTCGCGGAGGTGTCCCTCGCCCAGCGCGCCCCCGCTGCGGTTCACGCGCTCGTCGTCGAGACCCCTGAGGCCGAGCGCCTCGAGGTGCTGGAGCTGTTTGTACGCGTACGTGTCGTCGACCTCGGCCACCTCCACGTCCGTCGGTTCGATGCCGGCGTGGTCGTACGCGGCCCGGGCCGCGCGCTCCGCGGCCGCCGCTCGGTCCCAATCGCGGCTCTCGACCGACGGCGCGTCCTGGCTCCAGCCGACGCCGTCGACGAAGACGGCGCCCGCCGGCGTCCGCTCCTCGCTGGTGAGCACGAGCACCACGCACCCATCGACCGGGTCGGCCACCTGCTCCCTCGTGAGGGGATCGAACAGCGGCGTCGGGTCGCGAACGTCCGCGTAGGATGCGCGCCGGTTCGTTCGAGCGTGCTCACGGTTCCTGGCCGCGACCGCGGCGCACGCGTCCGCACCCTGACCCGACACGTGGAGCCAGCGGCGCATCTCGAGGCCGGCGAGCGCCGTGGCGGAGAGGCCGAGCGGGCGGTTCAGGACCGGATCCATCGCGAAGCGATCGATCCGGCCCGGCGTGACGATGTCGCTCGCCTTGGAGTGCGCCTCGACCGCGACGGTCGAGGCGACACCACTCCGGATCAGCATGACGGCGGTCGCGAGACCGAAGAGTCCGTCGGAAGCCACCGTCTGGACGGGTCGCTGCACCGCGCCGAGCTGATCGGGAACGTACTCGTCGAAGATGCTGGTTCCCTCCTCGATGTCCTCGGAGCAGCAGACGAACGAGTCGATCTCGCTCCGCGGGTCGAGGCCGGCGTCCGCGTACGCGCCGCGGGCGGCCTCGAACATCAGCTCCTTGTAGGAGACCCCTTCCGTGGTGGGGGAGAAGCCGGACCAGCCGATCCCGGCCACACCCACGCGGAGCGCCATGGCCCCTGTATATCGAAGGGCTCGTCGCGGGGACAAACCCCGGCGCTCCGAGCCTCCCGTCTGCGATGGTGAGCGGCGTGACGGACGTGATCTGGTCGCCCACGCCGGCCTACCTCGAGGGAGCCAACGTGGCACGGTTCATGCGGTCGCACGCGATCGACACGTACGACGAGCTGGTCGCCCGCTCCGTCGAGGATGTCGCCTGGTTCTGGGACGCGGTCGTCCGCGACCTCGGCATCCGCTTCCTCGAGCCCTACCACGACGTCCTCGACATCTCCCGCGGGGTGGAATGGGCGACCTGGTTCGGAGGCGGCCGCCTCAACCTGGCCGACCAGTGCGTCGATCGATGGTCGGCCGAGACGCCGGGCGCGCCCGCGGTCGTCTGGGAGGGCGAGGACGGCGCTACCACCACGTGGAGCTACGCCGACCTGCGGCGGGAGACCGACCGGCTCTCCCGGGCACTGCGTCGCTTGGGCGTCTCGAGCGGGGACGCGGTCGGGATCTTCCTGCCGATGCTCCCCGAGACCGTGGCGGCGGTCATGGCCTGCTCGAAGCTGGGCGCGGTGTGGGTCCCGATCTTCAGCGGCTTCGGCGCCGACGCGGTCGCGGTGCGGCTCGAGGACGCGGACGTGCGCGTGCTCCTCACCGCGGACGCGTTCCCGCGGAAGGGGAGGGCTGTTCCGATGGCGTCGATCGGGCGGGAAGCCGTCGCGCGCGTGGGTTCGGTTCGCGAGACGGTCGTGCTCCGGCACGCGGGCGAGGGCGCGCTCGACGGCGAGCGCGACTGGACGAGCCTCGT